>NZ_JBVBUV010000009.1:0-76731 GCF_057445395.1 Litorivivens sp. | reverse complement strand
ACCTCAATCGCGAAGGGCCGAGGTTCGAAGAAACACGTAACCAGCATGAGCAGGCCAGGCAGTTTTTACGACAGGCCAGTCGGCGCTACCGCCGCGACCCCATAGACTGGGAACGTTGGATGCGTTCTCAGCAGCACGATTTTGACTGGTTAGTGCATCGCGATGCCGAAAAGGATTTTGGCCAGCGACTCAGTTGGAGCACGAAGCTCGACGACATCATCTCCAAGGCCCCACCGCGCGCATTTCGAAAGCCCTACTACACAAAAGAGGGAATTCTGTTAATTCGACCACTGCATCGTCAGCAGGAAATTGACGGCTACCTGATCGCCAGAGTGAAGCCGCCCAACCCGATTATTGCTGAATTATTCTATCGCCATCTCTGGTTGCGGTTGCTGGCCGCCTTCCTGGCTACTGGCGCCATAAGCTACTGGATGGTCAGGCGTTATACCCGCCCCATTCGCGACCTCCGCCGGGCCACCCAAGCGCTCGCCGCGGGCAATCTAAGCGTTCGATTGCCCGCCTCAAACACCCAAGATGACCTGAGCGCCCTGCGTAAAGACTTTAACAACATGGCCGAACAACTTGAAGAATCGCGTAGTCGTCAGCGCGCCCTTATTCATGATGTGTCGCATGAACTGCGCACGCCCCTAGCGCGCATAAAGGCCGCCATTGCACTGGCTGAGCGCAAACAGGGCGAGTCGGCCGAACTTGTGCGTATCGCCGACGAATGTGAATACCTCAACCAACTGATTGATCAGTTACTACAAGAACCGGCGCAGATCGAGAGTCTGTCGGACACCCTGATTCTCAACACACTACTGGCCGACCTGATAGAGAAAAACGCCCTCGAAGCTGAACCTCGTCAGATACGACTAACCTTGCAGACTCCCCCGCGAGACATCTGGATTCTCGCAGCAAGTGAGGCGCTGCGCACTGCCATTGAGAATGTATTGCGTAATGCTATTCGCCACAGCCCCGCGCATGGCATCGTTGCGATAACCCTAGCGCAGGGCAATGAGGGCGACCTGACAATAACATTACGTGACCATGGCAGCGGCGTACCGCAGGACATGCTGCACAAAATATTCCTGCCTTTTTTCCGAGTCGACGAGTCCCGACAACGCGCCAGCGGTGGACACGGACTGGGCCTGGCCATCAGTAAGCGTATTGTCGAAAGCCACAACGGTCGAATCACTGCCAGTAATGCACAACCAGGCTTGACCGTCTCAATTACGCTGCCAGCGTCCTTGCGTGTGGAGCCACCACGCGAAATGTAATTCTAATCTGCTGGCGAGCCCAGGGCTCAGATTTTCCGGTCTTGCCAATAGCGCTCACGCAACGCTTTGCGATAGACCTTCCCGGCCTCACTGCGTGGCAACGCCTCCAGATACTCCACTGAGCGCGGCACCTTCTGGCGGGCAAGCGCTGCTTCGCAATGCTCTATCAGTTCTGCCGACAGTGCATCAGTACCCGTATACCCAGCTTGCAGCTGGACAAGGGCCTTTACTTCCTCACCCCACTCCGGGTGCGGCACACCGACGCAGGCGGCATCTGCAACAGCTCGATGCCGAACCAACACATCGTCAATTTCCTGAGGATAAATATTCACGCCACCACTGATAATGGTTTCTGCACTGCGGCCGGTTAAGAACAGATACCCGTCCTCATCGAGGTAACCGATATCACCGGCCGTATAATAGCCGTCGCGTTGCGCAGCAGCAGTTTTGTCCGGCGCTTTGTAGTACTCGAATTGGCTGTCTTTAGGGTTGAGCACCCAGATCTGACCCTCTTCCCCCGCTGCCAATCGATTGCCTTCATCATCCAGGATTATCATCTGCTCTGGCGCCGGCTTACCCACCGTGCCTGGCTTGGCTAACCATTCCTGCGGACTAACAAAGGTGCCTGGCCCTTCGGTACCGGCAAACAACTCCCAGATGATAGGACCAAACCAATCCATCATCGCCTGCTTGGTAGATCGCGCACAGGGGGCGGCACCGTGAATCACAAATTTCAGAGACGACAGGTCATATCCTTGCCGGACTGACTCGGGCAGTTGCAGCAGTTTGTTGAACATCGTTGGCACAAAGAAACAGTGTGTCACTTGATGAGTTTCAATCAAGGCGAGATTTGCTTCCGCGTCCCATTTGTCCATCATCACAATTCCGACACCGGCTGTCAGCGGTGTTTGCATGCACAGGTTAAAGGGCCCCGCGTGATAAAGCGGCCCAGTTACCAGACTGCAGTCTTTTCCCTCATCTGGGGCAAATTGAAATACTGCTGTCATCAGCTGCTGCATTTCGGCCGCTTTTGTCGGGTCAGCCTGTTTTCGCAATACCCCCTTGGGTTTGCCCGTCGTGCCCGAGGTATATTGCATAACGGAGCCGCGAATGGGCTGGGTGATGTCATCGCCTGACAAATCGATGCCGGCAGCGTCCCAAGACTCAAAACCGACCAATTCTCCGCCAATCGCCACCTTGATTTTCAACTGCTGGTTCCCGGCGACGGCAAGTTGCGCAGCGCTGCCGACCCTGATGTCGGCAAATAGCGCTTTGGCTTCACAATCGCTTACAATATAAGCAATCTCATCAGCTTTAAGGTGCCAGTTAACCGGAGTTAAACGCAGGCCAAGCCGGTGCGCAGCCATCACGACTTCGACAAATTCTGGACGGTTACCGCACAGCAAGGCGATCGGATCTCCCCGCTCTACACCGGCCTGCAACAGTAATCGCGCTAGCTGATTCGCACGATAATTAAGCTGGTAGAAACTACGCTCTCCATGCTCAGAAAGAATGGCGCGCCGCTGCGGATCACGACGGGCAATGGCAGATATCTCCATACCTACTGGGGCACACGCACAAGCTTCTTCAAAAATCGAGGGCATCGACAACTCTCTTTGAGGTTTATTTTAAGGTTTAGTGTTGTGAATGAGTGCAGCCTACCAGCCCAGCAGCAAGCCTTCCTTACGATTCAGTAAGACACAATGGGCCAGCGTTTCGCAAAATCAGTCCAGCACATCGCGTATCTGCTCAGTACTGAAACCGCGGTACATCAGGAATCTCTGTCGTTTTGCTTTTTCGCTTAAATCTGCCGGTTCCGCGTCGCCAAATTTCCGCTTTGCAACCCGCTCAAGCAGAGCATACCAATCAACCTCACAGGCGGCTTCGGCCTCTGTGATCAATTGATCACTGACGCCCCGCTGGCGCATTTCCTGGCGTATTCTCAGCTGGCCATAGCCACGCTCACTGCGCTGACGCAAATACGCTTCGGCAAAGCGCCGATCCGACTGCAAGCCCTCGTCTGCCAGCGTGTCCACGGTAGCTGCAACCACATCCGGCACAAAGCGGCGCTCAAGCTTGCTGACCAGCTCACGTCGACTGTGCTCACGTCGGGCTAACAGGTCCATCGCGGCGATTCGCGCCTCACGCTGACACTGCTTTTTGGGATCTTCAGCTCCTGACATACGTTTTTTACAACCAAACCTTCGGTAATTACTTATTTCTCATTATGTACCACAGCGTGACAATTAAACGAGGCGGAAATGTTTGTGCACCGCCCACCAAGTCCGCTAACGGAGAGTACGCATATGTACAGTAGCATTAAAGAAAAGTTTGCCCGATTTGCCACCAGCGAAGAAGGCGCCAGCGCAATAGAGTACGGCCTGATTGCCGGTTTGATCGGGGCACTGATTATTGTAGCAGTAACCGGTATCGGCGGCAGTGTATCTACCTTCTTCACCGATATCTGTACTAGCCTGGGTGGTTGCGCCTAACGCGCTAACCACACGCTGGAGGCCAGTATGGAAGGCGCTCTTTTCCCCCTGTCACAGGCTATAGCCGCTGCGATTCTCGCGATTATTGCCTGGCAGGACTGGACCCAGCGACGAATTCCCAACTGGGCTGTCGGAGTTCTTCTGGCCAGTGCCCTCGTGCGCTGGCTAGTGGGAGATCCAAGCAGCAATGAGCTGATGTTCAATCTGCTCATTGTGGCAGCCATATCTGTTCCAGGGATGGCGTCAGCAACGCTGGGCGCTGGCGACGTGAAGCTGTTATTTGCCCTGGCCCCGCTGTGGACAACCGATACGCTGGTGCACGCATTCAGCTTCGGGATTCTCGCACTCTTCGGGCTGGCTGCGGCCAGCGACGCTGCGCGGCATCACTCGACACCAGGCGGCGCTGCAGCCAGCACGCTCGGCCAACTGCGCCAGCGAGGCATTCCACTCGGCACGGCCATTGCTCTAGGCGCACTAATAACCGCCACTATTTCACTGTTTAAGGGGCTAGTCTAATGACCCGGTTTCGCAAGCACACCCAACGCGGTGCTTCGGCAATCGAGTTTTCTCTAATCTTTCCCGTGTTCATGGCTTTGATCTACGCCATCGTGACATATTCGATGGTATTCATGCTTATTCAGAGCTTCACCTACGCTTCAGAAGATGCGCTACGAGCCGCCATCGCAGTCGATTGCCAGGGCTTGACTACACAACAGTGCATCGATGACAGAATTACCCCGGCCGTACGCACTCAGGTTGTAAGCACCCTCGACTGGCTGCCTGCCTCGGTAAAGAGTGAAGTTCTGGGAGCCAGTGGAGAAAAAGTGGTTGTCAATTGTGTAAGCGATACCTGCACGGTGGAGGTTCGCTATAACAACTACGACTCAAATCCGCTTATCCCGGCAATAACGCTGCCAACGATCGGCACCATACCCCGTATACCGCAACATCTGGTTGGCCGTGCGAGTTTGAGAGTGTGACCCTAATTTCGTTATCACCCTGTGAAGGACTACAGTATGCAACCCAAATCGCTAAAGCTCGTTGCATTTTCACTGATCGGGCTATCGGTTATTCTCGCCATTGTCGGTATCCGGCTAGGCAGCAGCGACAACAACAAAGCGGTTACCCTCGCGCCTGAATCACCTTACAAAGTGCTGGTCAGCACGCGCGATATTGAACCCAACTCCATACTGACGGATGAGGATGTTCAAACGATCCCCTACCCGCTCAGCACCGGCGGCACATTTCAAAAGGCCGAAGATGTGGTCGGCAAAGAAATCTTTGTGCGCCTGCCCAAAGGCGAAGTCTTGCGCCAGTCGCACTTCGAAATCAGCAGTGTACTGGCAGAACAGGTTACTCCCGGTCACCGCGCAATGGCTGTTTCGGTCGATGAAACTGTCGGTGCTGGCGGCTTTCTGATGCCAGGAGACAGTGTCGATGTTATCTTCGCCGCCAAGGGTGGTAGTCGAAAAGACAACTCACATTTCTCTCGTCGCATACTCAGCGACATCAAGGTTCTGGCTTTTGGCAACGTCATTCAGGGAAGCGGGCCAGACGGAGAGCCCGTCAGTGGTAAACGCAGCCGCACCGCTGTTCTGGAAGTCCCGGAACCTGAAATCAGCAAACTGCTACTGGCGGACACGTCCGGCACACTGCGCCTGGCGGCCGTCGGCGACCGTGAACTAGCGCAACTCAAACTTGAAGCCGAGCCAACTGCGCGTATCGAAGTTAAAGCCGACATGAGCGACATCGTTGGCAAACCCAAATCCACCTATGTACCGCCTAAAGTCTATGTCTACCATGGCGACACAGTGGAAACCGTGAGGACCTCCCGATGAGCTGGAAATTATGGATTCCACTCTTTTTCGGCTTACTGGCAGGTATTGCCGTAGCTGTGGAAAGTACCGCAATGAGACTGGTCACTGGCGAGCAATACCAGATGCGTTCACCGGAAGCCATTGTGCGCACCGCGGTGGGCAACCCGGATATTGTCAGCGTCAAAGTTATCAACAGTCGTGAAATTCTATTGACCGCCAAAGCCGACGGTGCCACCTCACTAATGGTTTGGAAAAAGGGGTACAAAAACCCGCTGCGTTACCAGGTAAACACAGCTCCATCAGTATCAGGACTGGCCGCCAATGCTGAAATACAGGCTGTTCAAGGCGGTGTGGTTGTGAGCGGCTATGTAAATTCATTGAATGAGCACCAGAGCGCACTTGCTGGCGCGGGAAAGGCCGCTGTGGATACCACCCTTTCCACGGGCGCTATTCAGGTACAAACCGATATACGCATTGTGGAAATCAGTCGCAGCGAACTTAAGTCTGCAGGTGCGCTGCTGGGTAAAAACACACTTAATACAACAGCTGCAGTTGGCCCGCCCGGCTCACTGGGCGGCGTTGAGGGTGTAGGAGGAGCCTTTAACCTGCTGACCTCCAGTGGATTCTTACCAAACGCGGAAGGTTATTCACTCATACTAGGCAAAGCCCAGCGCAGTTTGCTGGGTGTGATCAGTGCCCTGCAAAACAACGGCTACGCCTACACGCTGGCCGAACCATCACTGGTTGCGATGTCTGGTCAAAGCGCCAGTTTTCTTGCCGGAGGCGAATTTCCTTACCCCGCAAGCAACGATAACGGCGACATCGATATTCAATACCGGGAATTTGGGGTGCGACTGAGACTCACCCCAACGGTACTCGACAATCAGAGCATTATGCTAAAGGTTGCTCCGGAAGTGAGCGAACTCGACTTCGTAAACGGCATCCAAACCGGGGGCGTCGCTGTGCCTTCGCTGCGAGTTCGGCGCACGGACACTTCGGTACAACTGGCCTCTGGAGAGAGTTTTATTATCAGTGGTCTGATCAGCTCCAGAACCACCAGCAATGCAGACAAATTTCCAGGGCTTGGTGACATTCCGGTACTGGGCGCTTTTTTTCGCTCTACGCGATTCGAGCAGGAAGACAAAGAGCTGATCATGATTGTTACTCCACATTTGGTCAGACCCATTGCTGCAAACGTACAGCTGCCGGAATTGCCAGGCGAAATCTATCGACGTCATAGTCCAAGTTTTGGTGACATGTTGTTTGGCGACACGCAACCCAAACACAGTGGTAAAACCTGGTCTTCGCCCGGCGTGGGTTTTTCAGACTGAGGAACCTAAAGCCATGACAGCCGAACACACTAACGCGTCTGCGCCCAGCGACGAATATCAACGCCTTAAAGCGGCGTTGCATCGCTTCGTTATTGAGCGTATCGAAGACGAAGACGCTTTTTACGACGGTGACACCAAGCGCCTGTCCAAATCGATCGCTGGCTATATACGACAGTACTGCCGGATCTACGAGTTCCCCATAGCTGAAGAAGAACAACTGGTTCTCGAGAAGGAATTGCTCGACGAAATTGCAGGCTATGGCCCCCTTCAGAGCCTGCTGGAAGACCCCTCAGTCAACGACATTCTGATTAATGGCCCGACATCCATTTTTATCGAACGCAATGGCGTACTGGAAAAAACGTCGCTGCGGTTTCTCGACGATCGCCACGTTCTAAGAGTTATTCGTCGAATGATTTCACCTCTGGGGCGTCGCATCGACGAATCCAGCCCGCTGGTCGATGGTCGGCTACCTGACGGCAGTCGAATCAATGCCATCGTACCGCCACTGTCATTGGAAGGCCCCTGCCTGTCCATTCGAAAATTTCGTCAAGAAGCACTCACCGAAGAGGATCTGATCAACAGCGGATCGATCACTCGTGAAGCTATGGAGTTCTTGAAAACGGCCGTAAATACGCGCCGCAATATTCTCATCAGCGGCGCAACCGGCTCTGGGAAAACCACGCTGTTGAACGCCCTCAGTCAGTTTATTTTCGATGGCCAGCGGGTCGTCACCATCGAAGACGCGGCAGAACTCCAGTTACAGCACAGCCACGTTGTTCGACTGGAAACCCGACCGCCCAATAATGAAGGCATTGGCGAAGTAACCGCCCGTGAGTTGTTGCGCAACGCGCTGCGTATGCGACCTGACCGCATTATTGTCGGCGAATGTCGTGGTGGTGAAATACTCGACATGCTGCAGGCCATGAATACCGGCCACAGCGGCTCCATGAGCACAGTCCACGCAAACTCCGCCGAAGATGCAATTACCCGCCTGGAAATGATGGTTGGGCTGGCTGACTTCAAAGGATCCGACAACCTCTGTCAGCGAATGATCAGCAGCGCCCTTGATTACGTGGTTCACGTAGGCCGATTAAACAGCGGCAAGCGCTCGGTACTGGAAATTGTCGAGGTGACCGGGACCAACTGTACACTCACCCCCCTATTTCTCTACGACGACGACCTCGATTGCCTGAAGCGAGTGATACCACGGGACGATAATACTGTAGAGCGCAGGCACGGGCCGCGCGCCAGCGATTTTCACCAGGGTGGCCACGCATGATATTGATTGGCGCAAGCTTGCTGATGTGTATGGCCGGATTGGTACTGGTCTTGGCGGGAAAACAGGAATCCGCCACCGCACCCGCCGCCGAAACCGAGGATACGTTCGATCCACTGGCCTCCAGACGTTCGCGCTGGACGCCGGAAATTATCGTCAAATATCTGAATGGGCTCGGCCTGAACCTAGCACCAGCCATCGTCATCGCCGCGCTGGTAATCGAGTCGGTGCTGTTTGTCATACTGGCGTTCGCGGTGGAACTGAGCCTCGCCTTTCTCGCATATGTCGCCATGCTCCTGACCACGCATCTGACCCTGCAGGCACTTGGCACTCGACAAAAGCGTATGTTACTACTGGCACTGCCTTCCTTTCTGAATCAGGTATCTCGAAGACTATCCAGTGGCGTATCAGTAGAACACGCGTTTACTGATTCAATGGAAAATATTGAAGGCCCACTGGAACTAGCTATGCGCCGTATCATGCAACGCGTTGGCCTCGGCCTGGAACTGCACCAGGCTTTTGAGCGCGAAGCGCGTGCCAACGGCCTCAAAGAGCTGTTAATCATTTCCACCGCTCTGCATATCAATGAGCAATTTGGGGGTAGTATCCGTGCGGTACTGGACGATATTGTGCACATCCTCCGACTCGATGATCAGGGCAAGCGGGAACTCTCAGCACAAACCGGTGAAACCCGGATCACCGCGCTGGTGTTATCCATTCTTCCTATCGCGATGATCGCGCTGCTATTTAGCATGAACCCGGAATTTTTGCTGCAGATGTGGCGTGACAGTTTTGGCAAGCAGTTATTGGTAGCCGCCTTTGCCATGCAGGTACTCGGTGTGTTTTCACTCTGGCGACTGGTTAGATCCATTTAGGAGACGCTATGGAAGCCTATCACGTTGTCCTAATCGCCTGTGTTCTGATGCTGGGAGCTGTGCCAATACTGCTATTGGCAGCCAAGGCAGACACAAAGCCCAAACTCGCGCCACCCGCACCGCACAAACAGACGGTTTCACCGGCCGCCGCCGAAGATGACAGCAAACAAAACCGGCGCAAACGCGCCCTGCAAGGACTGCAGCTTGAACCCTGGCGTCAACTGCGCAAGCAATACAAAACCATCGACGAGATTGCTCGGCTATTTCGTCAATGCGGCATCGGCAGCGCGGCAGATCAGATGCGTTATCTGATCACCGCCGTGATCGTAGCCACAGTTATTGCATTGCTGTGCTGGGTCGCATTCGCAAGCAACGCTCACGGTGTTGTGATGTCAGGCGTCTACGCCCTGCTAGTTGCAGGAAGCCTGCTGCTTTTCATGAAGCGTCTACTCAAAGAACGTGCCGACAAGCGGCAAAAGCGTCTGGAGGAAGAATCCCTGATGCTAATACAGACCACGCGTATGCTGTGGCGGGTAGGTTTGTCCTTACCCAAGACCTTGTCGATATTGTGTGATGAACTACGCCACCTGACACCAGACACCGCATCTGAACTGAAAATAGCGGTCAAGCGTATCGACTCCGGGCAAGCACAGGACGATGCGTTGCAGGAACTTTGCAACAACACCACCGCTGAAGGCTTTCGCGAGTACCTGATCATTCTCCGGCAGGAATCGACCAGTGGCGGCGGTATCGACAGCTCGCTCAATGAACTCTACGAGGTGCTGCAAAACCGGCGCAAAACCGGCTTGCAGGAAAAGGTGAGTAAAACCTCCGGCAACATGTCGGTAATCATGATGCTGTTCATGTTCCCCTCGCTCATCATCGTCATCGGCGGACCCGGTTTCATTGCCATATCCCGGGCCCTGTCACAACTCAACGGGGACTGATCCCATGATTTTCTTTAAACGCACAGCCATTACGATACTCTATCTGAGCCTGTGTGCGCTGACCGCCTGCAGCAGCGCTCCTACCGTAAGCAAAGTACCGGTCGACAGCGGCGAACGCTGCTACGCCGAATCGGACAAGAACCGCAACGTGCGACTTGACCTAATTCGTCAACAGGTAGCCGAAGGCCAATACTTTTCTGCAATTGCACATCTGGAGCGGGAAGATTTTCAGTCCGACGGAGCACGCTTCCTGCTGGCTGAGTCGCTGCGAAAAAGCGGCCAACTTGATGCGGCACTTACTGAATACAACACGCTCAAGCGCGGTTGTCTGAACGCACTGGGTTATCTGGGTGCGGGTAAGGTGCTCGCTGTAACCGGGAACCTTGAACAGGGCCTGGCAGAATTGAAAACTGCTCGGGATCTTCTGCCTACCGATGCAAACATTCGCAACGACTACGGTTTTGCACTACTGGCCAGTGGCAGCTTTGACACAGCCCGCCATGAGTTTATGACCGCAGTAGAACTGCAGCCTGGACACCCGGTGGCGATACGCAATCTGGTACTGGCACTGATCTTGAGCAGCGATACCCAGACCGCTTGGTCCGTTGCCGAGCACCACCATATTTCAGTGGACGATTTTCAGAATCTCGTCGTCAAAGCCGCTCAATTTCGCCGCAACCTGTCACAAAACCGTGCTTCTCGCGTTGCCAAAGTTCCTGCAGCCAACACTGAGCCTACTGTTTTGATTCGTTTGGGAGAAACCCTATGACAACACGCTATATGCTAGCTGCCAGTTTCGTCGTCAGTAGCTTGGCGATACCAGCTATTGCCCAGGAATCAGGTCCGGATACCAATCAGCTGCTGCGCAGTCAGCAGGCCACAAGTACCGCCCAGCTGCTGGAACTGCAACGCTCCGGCAAGCTCGCATCAAGAAATGAGCAGCGTCTTACCGGACCGGCACAAAGCAAGGTGTACGAGCGTTATATCAATAGTTTCGGCAACCCGATTCCAGATACCTATATCAGTGAAGAATTCAGCGAGTAAACTCTATGCAAAGGGTAGCTCAACGCTGGACGCGTCAATCGGGTGCCATCGCCATTATCTCAGCCATCACGCTGGGTGCTCTACTGATGTTTGTAGCGCTGGCAGTCGATACGGGGCGACTCTACCTTGAAAAACGCTCGTTGCAGCAACGCGCAGATCTCGCGGCCCTGCAGGCAGCCCAGCTGTATTGCAGCGGTTTCGAGAGCATTGCAACGGTAGAGAATGGTGTAAAAGCGACCCTGCTCGACCACGGTTTTGATGCCGACGATCCGGATAATACCGTTACTGTTGGTCTCGGCACCCTGAGCAGTATAGCGAACCGACGTACCTTTACGGGTTCTGCCAGTGAGTTTCAGGCGGTTCAAGTTGTGCTTACTCGCACGGTTCCCTCAGCATTGTTTGGTGGCAGTGTGTTTAGCACTAGCACGCTAAGCGCAACCGGTGTGGCAGAGCGCGATCTGATAGCGACGCTGTCTGCCGGGAACGCGCTGCTGTCGGTCGACAGCAGCCAGTCCGACATTCTGGATTCGGTGCTTGGCGGCCTACTTGGTGGATCGCTGAGCTTGTCTGCAGCTAGCTATCAAGGCCTGGTAGAAGGAGCGATTACCTTTGGCGACTTAATTGCAGAGTTATCTGCTGCCGGACTGCTCGGTGCTGCCGCCAGCCTGAATGACTTGAGTAATCTTGATCTATCGCTAAGCCAATTGTTAACGGCCATCAATGACACCCTGACGCTCAATGGTGGTAGCGCCGCTGCGCTTAGTGCAATGACAGATATCATTACAGAAGCCAGCAGTAGCGGCAGCGGTACAGAAACGGTCGACCTGGGCTCGCTACTCGTTGTGGACGATGACTATGCTGGCAGCGAGCAAGGCAAGGAAAGTACAGTTACGCCCCTCCAACTCATCACCGCATCCTTGCTCGCAGTCAATCTTGGCGACACGATCAACCTCAATATTATTGCAGACACCGCGTCGCTACCGATGATTCAACAGCTGTTTGGCAATTCCATCACTCAAACCGTCGCGCTCACTATTCAAAGCGTACCGACCATCGCGGTAGGTCGCTTCGGCTACGACACCCTGGGCAACCCCAGAACTCGCGCCGAAGCTGCCGCAGTCGATCTTGTTACGGGCGTAAATCTTAATTTCGGACCAGGCACCAGCGGTCTGTTAGATGCACTGTTATCCAATTTGCTCACGGTGTCGGGCAACGTGTATGTTGCGGCAACGTCCGCCGATACCGAAGCCTGGTTAGACCAAATTAACCAGTGCCCACGCCTGCTATCGCGCACATTCGATTTTACAGTGGGGGCTTCACCCGGTGTTGCAAGTGCCATTCTACGTGGAGCAACTGCCGGTAGCCCAGCCGATCTATCAGTAGATTTGAACCTGCTGGGGCTCGGTTTGGTAACCACCACGTTAAATGTCGCGGGCACTCTTCCCATCGACAATGGCAGTGACAGCACCATTCCCTTTACTGTCGATCTGTCGCAGGCCGACGCCATTCCGACCGAAGAAGGCACCACCAGCACATCGCTGTCTAACGCGGTATCCAACGGTGTTACGAGCGCAGGCAACACACTGGTCACCAATATCAACGCACAGCTGCTAGGCTTACCCATCACGCTGTCTACCGGCAACAGGAATATACTGACCAACAATCTGCTGCTGGCGCTAAGCCCGATACTCGGCGGCGTTACCGAACTTACTCTCGATCCGGTACTGGAAGCGCTTGGCTTGGCCATCGGTGAAGTCAGAGTACAAATTCTAGATGTGCAGGAAGGCCGAAGCGAGTTGATGATGTAGCACTGCGGCTATCGCGTCGACGGCCGGCCCGGCTCAGGGCGCTGCCTGGTCATCGTTTTAGCACAGCAACGCTTGCAGATCGCGGTGAGACACTGACGGTCCGTTAACCCGGAACACAGTACTTCTTCTGCGCACAACGCGCCGCTGGCGATCAGCCGCTCCAATACGTCGACGGAGACTTCTAATCGGACTTTCATCGGCGGTCAGTTCAAATGCTGACGAGTGTCAGCTACAGGTGTTGTCACCCAGCCCGCATTAAACATCAGGCCAATGGCATCATCAGGTTGAGGTAGACGATCAGCCAGCAAGGGTGTGCGCTGCTGCTCTCGCTGCAGTACGGCACAGACTTTCCCCAAATACTCACGCCGCAGAGCCAGATGGCCGCTCATCGCCAACCCCTTCGCCAGTGCACTCACGGCTTCCAGCAGACGATCAATATGGCGTTTTCCATCCTGCTCCGCGTGACCGGTAAAGCGCTCCACCTTCATTAAGGCCAGATCGAATGCACAACCGAAATACTGTACCGCCTGCGCAAGTTCACCCTCGGCGAGCGATGCCTTCCCCTGGCGCATCCAGCTAGACCAGATTGGCCCTGCAGCCTCTAAATGCTCACTCAGCTGAACCTTGTGTCTATGACATAGAAATTGATAATCCACAGTGCCTCCCGCAACCCCATTAACGATAATGATTATCATTTGCGATATTGCGGTACACTGTCAAGCCCCAGAAATCAGAAATGCTGACGTTAGACGTCTGTATTTTCCGTACCCTCTCCGGGGGTAAAGAAAAGACAAGTCGCAGCATCGGCGATATGTGCGGTGTGCCAGGTATTGCGCGGCACCAGTACAAAGCTTCCCGGCGAGTCCAGTACCACGCGTTGCTCTCCCTCGGTGGTTCTGACCACAAACTCAGCACTACCGCTAATAAGGCAGACGATTTCGTCTCCCTTTGGATGGCGCTCCCACGTCGGCCAATTCTCTGTGAAATGGTGCATGGCAATCAGCGTATGCCCCGCAAAGCCTGCATAATCTCGATCCAGCTTCTCATAAAGCCCCGAATCCAATGCCACAACATCACATGATTGGTTAGGCGTTAAAACTACCGCTGATTGATCAAAGTGATGTGATCGCATGACCTACCCTCACAATAAAGTTATTTTTTGGACCAAACCGGGTGGCGGCCCGCGCAGTACTGCCCTACGATAAAACCTTCGTCAAGGACGACGTATAACAACGAAAAATGTAAATGGAGAGTTTCATGGGCACTATTGTCATTATTCTGATCGTGTTGCTAGCCGGCATTATTTTTACTTTTGTAGCGCAATCATCCGCTGACCCCAAAACCAAACGCACATTTCATACCGTCAGCATTCTCTGTTATGTGGCAGCGTTGTTGACACTTGCCATGGCCAGTTATACCACGGTTCCCGCCGGTCACGTAAAAGTCGCCAGCCTGTTCGGAAAAGTACAACCTGTGCCGTTTGATGAAGGGCTGCACTTTCCGGTAAACCCACTGTATTCGTGGACAGAGTTTGACCTGCGCCAGAAAACGCATAAAGAGCGCGCGGGCGTACCATCAGAAGATAAATTGATCACCGAAATGGACGTTTCCGTTCAGTACCGAACTATTGGCAGTATGGCACCGGATATACTACGCAACACCGGCAAAACCCAAGACATAATCAACGTTCACATGATTCCCAAGCTGCGTTCCATTTTGCGTGAACAGGGTAAAGGTATTAAGCAAGCACAGGATTTCTTCCTAGAGTCCGTGCAGGCACAGCTTCAGGTTACCCTGCAAACCTCACTGAGCGAGTATTTAGCGCCCAAGGGATTGCAGGTTGAAACAGTGCTAATTCGCGATGTCGTGCTCCCTGCGGTCATTCGCAATGCCATAACCGAAACCAAAAAACGCGAGCAGGAAGTCTTGAAACAGCAAGCAGAGCTTGAACGGTTTGCCACCGAACAGAATCAAAAGGTAAAGCAGGCTGAATCTGAGCTGCAGGCTGCCAAGCTGGAAGCCGAGAAAATTCGTGCGTTAGCCGACGCCGAAGCCTATCAAATAGAGGTCATCAATAGACAGCTGGCGAAATCACCAAACTATATCCACCTGAAAGAAGTAGAACGCTGGAATGGCGTGCTACCCAAATACACCGGCAACAGCAGCGTACCCATTCTCGATCTGAGAAAGGAATAACAAAACCGGGGGGTTCCCCGGTTGGTTTTTGACCAGCTTTTTCTCGCAAAAGTGGATTCGCTAGCGAAAAAAATCAGGTTTGCGGTTTTCAAAGAAAGCCGCTGCCGCTTCCTCCACATCGCCACTCAGGCCATTGAGAATTTGATTGCGGTTTTCAAGTTGCATGGCGGCGTCAAGGCTACTGGCATCGAGGTTGGCCCACATCCCCTGCTTCGTGGAAACCAGCCCGTAGGGGCTGAAATCGCACATGGATTCCGCCAACGCCAGCGCCTCCTCCAACAATGCATCAGCCGCTTCGACACGGGTAACTAACCCCCAGGTTTCAGCCTGCGCGGCATCAACAACCCGAGCAGTAATCATCATATCGTGTGCGCGCGCTGCACCAATAAGTCGCGGCAATGTATAGCTAACGCCGATATCACAACCAGAGACGCCCAGGCGTATAAACTGGGTACAGAATTTTGCGTCAGCAGCGGCGATGCGCACATCACATGCCAATGCCAACCCCAGACCGCCGCCATAAGCATGACCATTGACGGCAGCAATTATCGGCTGCTGGATACGACGCAATTTAAGCACCAGCCCAGCCATATATTCCTGGGCTCGCATGCCCGCGCGCGGGCCAGAACCGATCTCGCCAACGGCTGCTGCCAACGACTCCGGGTTGGCCTGATCCATTAAATCCAGTCCAGCACAAAAGGATTGTCCTGCACCGGTGAGCACCACCACCCTGCAACGGTGGTTTCGGTCGATGTCGTCTAATGCCGCATAGAGATCTGTCGCCATCTGCCAGCTCAAGGCATTACGTGCGCCTGGCCGATTGAGCGTTACAAGGGCAATGTCCGGCTGCGGATAAGTCAGAGTAATGGTTGTCACAGTAATCTCCTACAGCACGCAGTAGCCGCCATCTGACAGTAAGGTTGAACCGGTGGTATAAGCCGACATGTCGCTGAGCAGATATAAAATAGGACCAAGAATTTCCTCGGTATCGGCAACACGCTGCTGCAGGCAGGCTTGTTTGGCCCCTTCCTCAAAACCCGGGATAGCCGCCGCGCTGCTGTCAAACAGATCCGAGTGATAGCTCCCCAAGGCCAGGGCATTCACCCGGATATTGTCCTTGGCCCATTCCGCAGCCATCACCTTGGTCAGGGCCTGCAGCGCCGATTTCATCGCGGCATAGAATCCCTGGTAGGCCGGCGGTTTGATTGCGGACACTGAGATGAGATTGATCACATTTCCGCCACCTACCTTTGCCATATGAGGTGCAGCCCGCGATGCAAGGTACCAGGGGCCCATCAGGTCAACATCAAACATTTTCTGAAACAGGGACGGAGCCAAATCAGTGAGCGGCCCCAATGCCGGGTTGATGCCCGCATTATTGATCACAATATCAATTCGACCGTAATGCTCCAGTGTTTTCGCGATCAGCGCATCAAGGCTACCAGTATCACCGACATGGGTGGCGACCGCTAGCGCCTGCCCTCCCTGCGCTTCAATCTGTTCACACACGGCCTGGCAGTTTTCCAGTTTACGGCTTGCCACCACAACATTAACGCCAGCTTTCGCCAGTCCCTCTGACATCGCCCGGCCCAAACCCCGGCTACCGCCGGTGATGATAGCGACCTTGCCTTCCAGTTCCGTAAATGTCATTTTGCGCCCCCGCTGCTGAATATTTCACCAGCATGCGTCTTTCTGACAGCACTTACTTTTACGGTTTTGTTAAGTGAAGTCTTTTATAAAGATGCCATCACCTGCGCGACGATCTCAAACGAACGAAGCCGTGCCTCATGATCAAAAATCTGCCCCGCAAAAATAATTTCGTTGGCGCCAGTGTCGTCTATAAACGCCTGCAGTTTTGCCGCTACGGTGTCGCGGTCGCCCACTGCAGAGCAGGCCATAATCTGCGATAGCAGGGCTTTGTCTGCCGGCCCCAGTGACTGATTGAATTCGGCGCTGGGGGGTTGCAATTTTCCAGGCTGGCCGCGGCGCAGATTTACGAAAGCCCGTCGCATGGAGCTGGCCAGATAATCAGCCTCGTTTGTAGTATCTGCGGCAATGACGTTAAATCCAGCCATTACATAGGGTTCGTCCAGAAATCGCGAAGGCGAAAATCGATGACGGTAGAGCTGCACAGCCTCATTGAGCTGGGCTGGCGCAAAATGTGAGGCAAACCCAAACGGCAGGCCCAATGAGGCCGCCAGTTGCGCTCCAAAGAGACTCGATCCAAGAATCCACACCGGTACCTTGCTACCAGCCCCTGGGGTGGCAACGACCGCCTGCCCAGGTTTGGGCTCGTCTAGAAACCCGAGCAATTCCACCACATCGCGGGGAAACTGGTTCACATCACCATCGAGATTTCTGCGCAAGGCATTCACCGTCATTTGATCGGTTCCCGGCGCCCGCCCAAGCCCAAGATCAATACGTCGCGGGTACAAGGCTTCCAGCGTTCCAAACTGCTCTGCGATAACCAGCGGCGCATGATTGGGCAGCATGATGCCCCCCGCTCCTACCCGAATGGATTGCGTGGCGGCTGCTACATGGCCGATCACCAACGAGGTCGCAGCGCTGGCGATTCCAGCAAAGTTATGATGTTCTGCCAACCAGAAGCGCGAGTAGCCCCACTTCTCGGCGTGTTGTGCCAGCGACACGGAATTCGCCAATGCATCGGCGATACCACCACCTTCACGAATTGAACACAGATCGAGCATGGCATAACGGGTCATGATTCATCCTTATGAGACACTTGTTGCCGACAGAGACGGATAGCCGGGCACTATTGTCGGTGATTTTTTGTACCTACTCCACTTAGCCTGCCCCGCCCTCTCACACGGCGCCACTGTCATGCGCGATTTCATCTGATAAACTCTCAATCCGAACGGAGTCTAGACGGCTAAGGATCAGCCACCCAAGATTGTAACGGGCCGATTCAGCCGTCTTGCAGGGCGTACCGCTGACATACTCTGGCCCTCGGTGTGGAGCCAGCCTCTGAATGATACGGCGTGTCATTTCGTTTTACGTTTTTATATTTCTAAACAGCAACCTTCTAGCAAACCCATGCACTAACGAGCTGCCAAAATCCTTTGGGCATGTTCGGGTAGATAGCATCGTGGGGGTTTACGACGGCGACACCATTCGCGTGCGGATAGACAACTGGCCACCCATCATTGGCGAGGCCATCGGTGTGCGTATTAATGGAATAGACACGCCGGAAATTCGCGGTAAGTGCCCAGAAGAGAAAGCACTCGCCCGCGAGGCGCGGGCCTTCACCCGCGACGCAGTGACAGCGGCCAAAGCGGTAGAGCTACGTAACCTACAGCGCGATAAATATTTTCGACTTCTGGCCGACGTGTGTGTAGATGGACAGGCACTTTCTTCTTTACTGATTTCTAATAACCTTGCCTATCCTTATGAAGGCGGTCGCAAACAATCCTGGTGCGACCGCCGCTAATGTCCCCTATCAGTTATCGGATGGCCCGGCCAGTGCTTCCAATACTTCAACAAAATGCGCCGGATCGATAGTTTCTGGAGGCTGCTCAGCGTAAGTAGCCACAGCCGCACGTTGGCGAGCATTAAACTCGGCGATGGTTCCACCTTCACCACCGGGCGCCGGATTAATGACGGGGGGTTTTCGGTGCAAAGTTTCCTGTTCATAGTCGTACGCAATACCTATGCCCGTTCCTTCATCAAACTGGCGAACAAAGATTTCCATCCCGCGCGGCACGCCCACAGATTCGTCAAAGCCGACCGGAACAACAATCGAGCCCATCTGCGTGGTGGAGCCAAAGTCACAGGTGCGACCGCCAGTTGGGCCGGGCGAAAGTATCAGGGCATCTACCCGGATCGCGTTCCCTGAAGCATCCACTACCGGATTGCCACTGGCGTCGGTTATGGCGTCCATGACACCTGTAACATAGTCGCGCATATCACGAATCGCCTGTAATTGCGTATCTGTCGGTGCCAGATCAGGGCTGTCCGATGCAGTCAGCGCGACCAACCCAGCGGTTCGCGGCCCAACCCGACCAGTTTCGAGAATGCCGTCGATACCCGCACAATCACCCCGGTCGTTGGTATCCGTCGCGCGCGCACTCGAAAGACAGCGGCGCGGGCTCGAGCCACCTTCGGCCTCAAAGCCAACAAAATACTGGTTCATATCGTAGTGTCGGGAGCCGGCAGACAAGCTGGCAAAGTCGGGCAAATACACGTCGTACACTGTCGCCCCCATCGCTTCAAGTTTCGCAACAGCAGCAGCTATCAGCTCACCCTGCACGCCAGTGCCAGCCGCACTCGTGCTTCCGCCCAGATCCCTAACCACACCGATATTGCGCCCTGCCACTCCGTATACGGCTCTATCGAGAAATTGCGTGTAATCACCGGGACGGTCAGTTTCCGGATACCATGCCGCTTTTGGGTCTCTGGAATCGTAGGTCGCCATCGCACTGAGCATTAACGCCGCGTCGGTAACCGTTCGTGTCATCGGACCGCCGGTATCGCGCTCATGAGACAGAGGGTAAATTCCGTGCTGGGAAATCACACCAAGGCTGGGCCGAATACCCACCAACCCATTGACCGAAGAAGGGTGTCGAATTGATTGGCAGGTGTCAGACCCGGTTCCTCCGAGTGCAAAATTGGCAGCAATGGAAGCGCCAGTACCCGACGATGAACCTGCGGGGCTTTCAAGTGTGTTGTAGGGATTTCTGACCTGAATCGCTCGGGCGGAAAAACCCGTGGTGAAATAGGCGAACTCATCCTGATTTGCTTTGCCAAGAATTACTGCGCCAGCCTGTCGCAGACCGTCCACGGAGTGGGCATCTACACCAGCTTGGTGCCCCAACATAGAATACGAGCCCTGTGTTGTCGGATAATCAAAGGTGTCGTAGTTATCCTTCAACAACACCGGCATACAATGCAGAAAACGATCGCCAATACCTCGGTCCCGCTCGTACATGGCATCTAGCACAGCAGCCTGTTCCAGTGCGTTTGGCATGATCGCCAACACACCCAAAATAGGGAGACCACCATTTTGTTGTGGTGTATCGTTATAAGCTAGTATTCGGTCGATATACATCTGCGTGATATCAACACAGGTTAACGCCTCGCCATTCTCAGCGACCATCTCTCCGGCAAGCACCGCATGCACATCAGCCATCGTGGCCTCAACCAGCGCAAACTCCCGCTGATCGCTAATGCCGTTGTTATTTTCGTCAACAAAGGGCTCCTCTTCTGTTTCAGTATCTTCTACATCGGTACCGTTTGAACCAGAATCTTCCGACCCCGAGCCTGCAGAAGAAGAGGATGCAGGGGACGACGAGGAAGAACTACTGCCACTGTTACAGCCAACCAGAAACATCGTGATCGATGCCAAAAACAGAACCAAAAACCGCATGAAAATCACTCCTGTGCACCCGCGTTCCGCCAATCCGACGGTACGTTGCAGTGCATTACTTAACGAATGTCTTTCCACATCCCTACCAACGGCAAATCCTTTACCCTGAAAGACAACCAGAGGTAGCAGCAAGATTGATGCCATCGGCTATTACTGGGCTAACTGGGGTGTTTTCAAGCCTAGTCGCCCCAAGTTGGCGCAGGCGGTGCGTCGCAATCACCCAACAACATGCATTACGCACTAACGTCGCAAGCGCAAGATGGGCAAACAAATAGTGAAGGCGGCTACAGGTCGCGAGGCCTGAATTTAGGGAATTAGACGGGGGCGTTTTGGTCGCGGAAATTCGACAAGTTTGGGGCTGCGCTCCATCTATCAAAGCGCTGAAGAAGTATTACGATAACTAAAGGGCCGTTACTCGCCTTGGGTTTTGCCCATCACGTTATTGAGATGTTCGGCCAGATCAGGGATCGTTTGAGCCAGTAATTCTAAACGGCCCTGCTTTTCATCGTCGTCGATCATACCCGGTACGAAACTCCACACCGGGTCAGCAAGATCACCAAAACCCATTTGCCAATTCGGGAAAAGCTTTTCATCAACTTCGCTATCGACAAGTACTTGTACCTGCTCATGGCGCGTATCAGCACGCAAGGTGGCAAGAAGGTTCTCTATCGCTTCTGCAGGGCCTTCCAGCACCTGAAGAAAATAGCCGCGGTCGTGTAGCAGTATCCCGCTAATATCGTCCATGGCATTGAACGAGCGGGCGTCATGGAGAATTTTCATTAAGGTGTCGTGATCCATAGCCTGCGTAGCTCGGCTGCAGTACACAACGCGACGAATAGAATGCTGATCAACTGTCATGAGGCCCCCTGCTTATAATAACAACTTTAAAACAGGTAGAAGCAAATTCCCAACACCTGATTTTATATTACCCAAAGCTGTTTTTCTCTGGACTTGTGTTAGCCATCCAACCCCCGAGAAACCCTCGGCAGCTCCGATCACTGCTGCGGTTGCGGCTGAGAAGAAATATTCAACAGCGCCGGATAAGCACCATCCCCGTTAATGGGGCAGAGCCGCAGAGCCTAGAGCCCCTTCGCGAAAACCACGACTGGCAGTCGAATTATTGTGTGATTGGTGCCCGGAGCCGGAATCGAACCGGCACGCCAGCAATAGGCGGGAGATTTTAAGTCTCCTGTGTCTACCAATTCCACCATCCGGGCAGACAGGGCGATAGAAATGAGGGCAGGATGCTACAGCAGCCCTAACGTCAGATCAAGAACTTGGCCCGCTCAGTTTTATTACCGCAGGTTTTAGGGTTCCCATGTAAATCTGACACGCAGACACAAAGGTATCCACCAAACGTATTTACTGAGCAAAGAAGCAAAAACCGTTCTTTTTGAGAACCGACTTCGTTGACACCCCGACTTCTTGCTGTAGAGAACAGCGGTCGGCTTACATGTCACTGTCGGGAGAGAAATGGAGGCGCGGGTCGGAATCGAACCGGCGTACACGGAGTTGCAGTCCGCTGCATAACCACTCTGCCACCGCGCCTGTAATCTTTCTGTCTGCAACCGAGCTAAGCACACAGGTTCTGCAACCCTCGTTTTTAACTCGTCGCAGGCGCTCGAGTTGCAGTCCGCTACCTAATCAGTCTGCTACTGCGCCCTTTAAACCCCTCACGACAAGGAGCTTGGAGCGGGAAACCGGGTTCGAACCGGCGACCTCAACCTTGGCAAGGTTGCGCTCTACCAACTGAGCTATTCCCGCATGCTTTGGCCTTTCGGCCAGCCTACAGAGCCACGCTTGGCGCCCTGATCAGCGAAGGCGGTTATTCTATTCACTGGGGGCTGTGAGTCAAGCGATGAACCGCAATTGGTTGAAAATAAAGGAACGTTACGGCTTTTCCGGGCGAAGATCAGGCCATGCGGCACGCAGATATACAATCATTGACCACAGAGTGAGCAGGGCCGCCACATAGAGCGCAATCATATTGATCGTATACAACACACCGTCCCGACTGTCCTGAAACAGCAATAGCCCGATGATCGCAATAATCTGCGCCGTGGTTTTCAACTTGCCGATATACGACACGGCGACGCTGGTGCGCTTACCCAGCTCCGCCATCCACTCTCTCAGCGCAGAAATCACGATTTCGCGGCCAATGATCACTACCGCTGGCAGCGTGAACCACCAAGCATCGTAGGCTTCAATCAGCAACGCCAGTGCTATCGCCACCATCAGTTTATCCGCCACCGGGTCGAGGAATGCCCCCAGCGGCGTAAACTGGCCCAGCTTGCGCGCAAAATACCCGTCCGCCCAGTCAGTAATGCCGGCGATGGAAAAAACCAGCGCCGTGTAAAACGCTCGGTACTCCAGCGGCAGATAAAACAGCACAACAAATACCGGGATGAGGAAAATCCGGAACAGCGTTAAAAGATTGGGAATATTCATGAATGATCCGACTGCGTAGTCCCCCCATTTTAGGGAGCTTTAGCCCGAGAAGCTACTGAAGTACTCGTGTTACTCGCTTCGCAGGCTGTCATAGATGGTTTGGGCGATTTTGGCACTGATACCTGGCACCCGCTGTAAATCCTCAATACTGGCTGAGCGTATGCCCTGCAAGCCCCCAAACTGGCGCAGCAGCTCCTTGCGACGCTTGGCGCCAACACCCGGAATGCTATCTAGCGTGGACTGCCGTCGCTTTTTGTCGCGACGGTTTTTATGTGCGGTAATGGCAAAGCGATGGGACTCATCTCGGATATGCTGTATCAGGTGGAGCGCCGGGCTATTGCCAGGCAACCTCAGCTCCTCACCGGTATCGCCACGTATCAGCACCTCCAAGCCCGCCTTGCGGTCACTACCTTTGGCCACACCGAGCAACAACATATCCGGCAGATTCATTTCTTCCAGAACATTTTTTGCCGCCCCGAGCTGCCCTTTACCACCATCGATAAGCAAGATATCGGGCACCGGGAACTCCCCCGCCGCTACCCGCTTGTAGCGCCGCGTGAGCGCCTGCGCCATGGCCGCGTAATCATCCCCTGCGGTTATGCCATCGATATTGAACTGCCGATAGTCAGACTTTAACGGCCCGCTGCCGTCAAAAACCACACAGGAGGCCACAGTGGATTCGCCCTGGCTGTGGCTGATATCAAAGCACTCGAGGCGCTGAGGCATCTCTTCCAACGATAAGGCGGCCTGCAGAGCCTCGTAGCGCGCTGTGGTATTGGCCTGGGTCGCCAACCGGGTGCCCAGATTCTGTTCTGCGGCGGTTTCCGCGAGGCTGAGCCACTTGGCCCGTGCGGCGCGTACGTTCAGCGAGATGTTGAGTTTCTGCCCCTTAGCTTCAGTAAGGGCGCTGGCCAGCAATGCAGCATCTGGCAGAGGCCGGTTTACTACCAGCTCCCGGGGCATGTCGCGATTACTGGCCAGATAATACTGTGCAATAAACGCTTCGAGCACTTCACCCTCGGTTTCTTCCAACTGCAGCTTAGGGTAATAACTGCGACTCCCGAGAATGCGGCCGGCCCTAACGTAAAGCAGCTGCACACAGGCCTGCCCGGCGCGAATAACGGCGGCAACAATATCCATATCGCCAGCTTCACCCTCGATCCACTGACTTGCCTGCACCTTCTGCAACTGCGATATCTGGTCGCGATACTGGGCCGCTTGCTCAAACTCAAGCTGCTCGGCCGCAGCTTCCATTTGATCCGCCAGCTCTTCGATCACCGAGGCATTTTTGCCTTCCAGAAACATCATGGTATGACGGACGTCTTCGCCGTACGCATCCTTGCTGATTTTATTGACACACGGTCCGGTACAACGGTTTATCTGGTACTGCAAACAGGGGCGACTGCGGTTGGCAAAGTAGCTGTCTTCACACTGCCTCACCCGGAACACTTTCTGTAACAAATTCAGGCTTTCGCGCACCGCCGAGGCACTGGGATAGGGCCCGAAATAGCGCCCGTCCGCAGCTTTGGCGCCGCGATGAACGCTGATTCGCGGATAGTCATGCTGGGTAGACACATAAATATGAGGATAGGATTTATCGTCCCGCAACAGGATGTTATACGGCGGCTTGTACTGCTTGATGAGGTTCTGCTCCAGCAGCAGCGCCTCACCTTCGGTCGCTGTTACTGTCACATCAATATGCGCAATGCGCTGCACCAGCGCCATAGTCTTGGCCGCCAGCCCTGAAGCCCTAAAATAACTCGCCAGCCGGCTACGCAGGTTTTTAGCCTTGCCAATATAGAGAATGTCCCGCTCGGCATCCTGCATCACATAGACGCCGGCTTTGCGAGTAACATTTTTCAGAAAATTTTCGTGGTCGAAGGAGGTACTGCTCATGTGCCGTGGCAGGTCAGGATGTCGTGGGCAACTCTACCACACCGTGCCGCAATGCCAACCACGCCAACTCTACATCGCTGTTCACGTTAAGCTTCTCAAAAATACGATAACGGTAGGTATTCACCGTTTTTGTACTGATATTGAGCACCCGCGAAATGCTGGCCACTTTTTCACAATTCACCAGCATCAGTGAAATTTCCAGCTCCCGCCGCGACAGGGAATCAAACGGTGACGACTTTTCACCCAGGCTATGCAGCGCCATGTTGCCCGCGGCTTCCGGACTGATATAGCACCCTCCCCGCAGTACGGTCTTAATCGCTTTGACTATATCGTCAAAGCTGGAACCCTTGGTGACATAACCACTGGCACCGGCTTTCAAAAACTGGGACGGGTAAGGTTCGTCAGAATACACACTTAGGCCAATAACCTTGGTACTCGGACAGGTCTGCACAATGCGACGGGTGGCGCCAAGACCGCCCAAGCCCGGCATCTGGTGATCCATAAGCACAATATCCGGGCGGTATTGCTTCGCCCCTTCAATTGCCTCCTCACCCGTTCTTGCGGTGGCGACAATCTGGTAGCTTTGCTCGGCTTCCAGCATCTTTTCGACACCAAAACGAACCAATTCGTGATCGTCAGCCAACAGGATACTGACCATGCTCGATACTCCTGCATCGCCGTTTCATCCCTGCCGGCGCTTGCCACTGTCCCTGTGTTTGTAGTTGTCGCCGCTACCAGCCCGCGTATAACCGGTGCAGCCGTCGGGGGACGTTAAACCAGAACCTGGCGAAAGGTCAGGTTGATACGGCCACTTGTCAGCCGTTTGTCCGCTGGAATACCGTGCAGCCATTCACGCTGAAAACGGTCCGCCATTACCAGCAGCGATCCCCCGCTTAACACTATTTCTCGTTTAATCTTGTTATTATCGCGCCGCTTTATCACGAAACGGCGATCACTACCCAGACTGACTGACGCTATTACCGGGTTTTCACCCAGTTCGCGCTCGTCATCAGCATGAAAGCCCATGGTATCAAGTCCATTTCGATACCAATTGAGTAACACGGTATTAAATCGTGTCCCAAGCAGACTGTCGATACGATTTTTCATCAAGTGTAACGTTGGGCTCCAACCGCTGGCCTCATGGCGCAGGCCCGAATACCGGTAACTTACCCCTTCATCGCCCTGAAAAGCCGTCAATCGTGGCACTTTGTGCCGTTTTCCGTAGAGATTGACTTCCGGCTGTTCCCAAGTCACCTCTCGCACCAGCTGTTCGTACCAAGACTGGTGGTCACTCAAAAAGGTCCTCTGTATACCAAGCCTGCTCTGCCCCAATGCTATCCATTGCATGGCGGATTCTTCGGCAAACAGATCTGACATCGGACTAACCGTAGACTCTGGGCTCGATGTCCAGCTCTACGCCGAAACGTTCGCTTACCGATTCTGTTATGGCCCGAGCCAGAGCTAACACCTGTTGGCCTGCAACTCGCCCCGGATTAATCAGCACCAGCGCCTGCTCGTGATAGGTACCCAAACCGGAGAGATCGCCCTCGCCCCTATAGCCTTTCCAACCCGCCTGCTCCAATAACCAACCTGCCGCGAGCTTAACTCCTGACGCGACTGGCCAGGCCGGCATCGCAGGATGCGCATTGCGCAGCCGCTCATAGCAGGCCTGATCAACAATAGGGTTTTTGAAAAAACTGCCGGCATTGGGCAGCGTATCCGGCGCCGGCAGTTTTCTGGCGCGCACGCGACGTACCGCCTGCGCAACAGCCTCCGGTGTTGGCGTTTCATCGGCCAGCTCGGCCATCAGGGCAGGATAACTGGTTTCCGGCTGCGCTATTTTCGAAAGCCGCAACTCAACCGCCGTTATCACAAAGCGATCCTTGAGCGTATGTTTGAAGATACTGTCTCGATAGGCGAGTTCACAAGCCTCACGCTCCAGTCGCCGCATCGTCCCCGCTTCAATATCGTAGCCGACCACTGCTTTTAGCACCGAGCTGAGTTCCACCCCATAGGCGCCGATATTCTGGATGGGCGCCGCGCCCACATTGCCGGGAATGGCGCTCAGGTTTTCCAGGCCATACCAACCCTGATCCAAACTGAATCGAACAAAATCATCCCAATTTTCGCCCGCAGCCACCTGAACCGTTACCGCGTCAGCGCGTTCTTCCAAAATCTCCGAGCCCCGTAGATTCAGTTGAATGACTAACCCGGGGAAATCGCTAGCCAGCACGATATTACTGCCACCACCCAAGACCATGCGTTCCAGATCCTGCTGGCGGGAATAATCGACGGCTTCCTGAAGGGCGCCCAACGAATCAACCGCCACTAGGTAGCGGGCTCGCGCTGGCACCGCAAGTGTATTAAAGGGCTGCAGTGAAACGGCCTGCTGAAGTTTCAAGAAGACGTCTCTTGGATATGCCGGATAAGCCCCAGAGAGGCATCCTCTACCAGGTCAAACACGTATTCAAAGCCCTCGTCACCGCCGTAATAGGGATCAGGAACTTCACGTTCAGTAAAGCGTGTAGCAAATTCCAGGAAAAGCCTGACCGTCGCGGTATGCCCTGCCGGCTCCAACGCCAGCATATCCTTCAGGTTGCTATTGTCCATCGCCAGCACATAGTCGAAGCGGGCAAAATCATCTCGGGTAAACTGCCGGGCGCGCAAATGAGTCATATCGATGCCACGGGTTTTGGCCGTGGCCGTTGCCCGCTTGTCCGGCGAATGACCAATATGCCAATCTCCCGTGCCGGCTGAATCCACCATTATTTGCGACGATAATCCACGCTGTTGCACCATGTGCTCAAAGACAGCATGAGCCGTTGGGGAACGGCAGATATTACCCAGACAAACAAACAGTACCCGGGTCACTGACCACCCCCAGCCTGCGTATTCCCAACAACCTCACGCACAGCATCAAGGTCGGCCTGGGTGTCCACACCACCGGGAATGGCGGCACTGGCAGCATCGACATGAATACGCACACCATTTTCCATGGCCCGCAGCTGCTCCAGTTTTTCAGCCGCTTCCAGCTGCCCCATGGGCCAATTGACGAAATCGTTAAGCAAACTTACCCGGTACGCATAAATGCCAATATGACGCCAAAACGGAATATCGGCGGGCAGATTGTCTGGTGCGGCTGCAAATTCGTCCCGCGCCCACGGCACGCAGGCACGGCTAAAATACAGGGCGAAACCATCTACCGCTCTGGCTATTTTTACCACGTTGGGATTTTGTAGGGCGGCCAGCGTTTCGATAGGCTCTGCCAGTGTTGCCATTCTGGCCTGAGGATGAGCCGCTAAATTGGCGGCCACCTGATCGATCACTGCAGGCGGAATCAATGGTTCGTCGCCCTGCACATTGACCACAATCTCGTCGTCAGCCATTGCCATCACACTGGCAACTTCCTGTAGCCGGTCCGTACCCGATTGATGCGCTTCACTGGTCATGCACACCTGGGCACCGAACTCCTGACAGGCGCTGAATACCCGCTCATCGTCGGTTGCCACAATGACTCGACTAGCACCGCTCATGCTCGCTCTCTCCCAAACGTGCTGGATCATTGACTTACCTCCAATATCCAGCAGTGGTTTGCCCGGCAGGCGAGTGGAAGCAAAACGGGCGGGAATGATGACGCTAAAACTCATCAACGAGCTTCCTCTGTTAAAGTTTTCAACTGTTTATCAAGGCCAACAAAGAACTCCGCAGGCAACGCGGCGGTCACAGGCAGCATCCAGAAATTGTCGCGGGCGAAAGACTGACATTTTACCGCATCTTTTTCGGTCATCACGACCGGTAGCGGCTCTTTAAACTTAAAATCCTGGGCGGTAAACGCATGGTGATCGGAAAAGCGGTGCTGCACAGGCCGCATCCCAAGCTCGACGAGGGTGGTAAAAAAACGTTTGGGGTTGCCGATACCGGCAACCGCGTGAACATGCACAGGAAAATCGTCAGCCCCGCGCTTTTCACCAGTCACGAGATTGACCAACTTACCAGGTTCCAAGCGCATAACATGACCACTGCGCCCCCACTGCTCAGTGGTTTCACCATTGACCACCAAAAGGTCAGCTGTGGCCAGTCGACTGGGAGGCTCACGCAGCGGACCAACGGGCAAGCAATGGCCATTACCCATACCGCGCATGCCATCGACCACAATAATTTCTACATCCCGCTGTAAGGCGTAATGCTGCAAGCCGTCGTCACTGACCACAATATCACAGCCAAAATCACTCTCTATGCGAGCCAACGCCGCGACGCGATCCGGCCCAACGACCACCGGGCACTGTGCAGTGCGCGCTATCAGCAGGGGTTCATCACCCACTTCCCTGGCCGATGAAGTGTCAGTGATCGCACAGGGATATTCCGGCGCCTCGCCACCATAGCCCCGCGAGATAACGCCCGGCTTGTAGCCCTGCGATTGAAGCCAGCGTACAACCGCGATCACCAGGGGTGTTTTGCCTGTTCCACCAACGCTGATATTGCCCACCACGATGACCGGCGTCAGCTGGGGTATGGATTTTTTAATCAACCAGCGTTTGCGCAGCGCCGAAAGAAGGCGATACAGCAACTCCAGCGGCCACAGTAACAGCAGGCCAACGGCGCGTTTGCGATACCAGGCACGTTCAATGCGGGCGGCCAGATTCATTACTCAGACTTGGGTTCTCGTGTTGTCAGACTCAGCGCCGTGAAGCCCAGTTGACCCGCAGCATCCATGGCGGTAATCACTGACTGGTGCGGCGCTTTCGCATCAGCTGTTATGACCACCGGTGTATCGGAGGGCTCTCCGGCGATGTCGCTGATTGCGGCCATCAAGCCTTTCAGCGTTGGTGTGGTTACCGACAGGTCGTTAACCATGTACTGCCCCTGTGCATCCACCACGATTTCCAGTACCGCCACTTCCTGTGGAGCGGGATCACCACTGGCTTCAGGCAACTCCAGCGTCAACCGACTCTCTTTGGTAAAGGTTGTGGACACCATAAAGAAAATCAGCAACAGAAAAACCACATCAATCAGTGGAGTCAGGTTGACCGAGACTTCCTCCAGTTTTTGACGCTTGAAATTCACGACTTGCTGCCCTTCGAGGCCACCAGATGCATGTGGTTGACCAGCTTGATGGTTTCCTGTTCCAGTTCCACCACAATACTGTCAATCCGGCGCACATAGTAGCGGTGCATCATCAGTGCCGGGATCGCCACACTCAGCCCAGAGGCTGTGGTTATCAGCGCCTCGGAGATACCTCCCGCCAGAACACTGGCGTTACCCGTGCCCTGCAGCATGATTTCGGAAAACACCCGAATCATACCGATCACAGTACCGAGCAAACCCAATAACGGGGTAATCGCGGCGATCGTGCCCAGCGCGTTGAGATACTTCTCAAGGCGATGAATTACATGAGAGGCGGCATCTTCAATGCTTTCTTTCATCACCTCCCGGCCGTGCCGGGCGTTGGCCAGCCCCGCTGCGAGAATCTCGCCCAGTGCTGAGGACTGCCGCAAACGACGCAGCTTTTCCGCGTCCATCTGATTGTTTTTCAACCAGTCGGATACCTGAGGAAAAGTGTTGGGCGGTGCGATTTTTTTCGGGTTAAGCTCGATCCAGCGCTCTATGCAGATTGCCAGCGCTGCAGCAGAACACAATAGAATGGGCAGCATCAGCCAGCCGCCAGCTTTTACCATCTCGAACACGGTACAACCTCTTATTCTGGTTTGATCGCATTATACGTACTCTGAGCCTTGAAGCGACAGGCGAAAGCCGGCTATTGCCAGTAAAAGCGGTGCCCGTCACGCCAGGCTGACACCTTCTCCACGCCTCGCTCCCCAATAAGCATACTAACCCGCCCTGCCTCGGCAGTGGTCAGTTGCATACTGCCGGCCATCTGATAGCGTCGCTGCACTGCAGGCGCCGGGTGTCCGAAATGGTGTTTGTAGCCAGCAGAAAACACCACCCATGCCGGGCGCAACTGCGTAACGAAAGCCACTGACGATGAGGTTTTACTACCGTGGTGCGGCGCTACCAATACGCTGATATCGCTGGGCATGGTAGGCAACAGCAAGCTCTCTACCTTTGCCTCGATATCGCCCGGCACGAGCGCAATGCCCTCACCACTGCGCACCAGCAAAACACAGGATTGATTATTAGAATCATTGTTTGCCAAAACCGCCTTAGATTGCGGGTGCAGGAACTGAAAATCGACGCCATCCCAGCGCCACCTCTGCCCTGCTAAGCAGGGACGACTTTCCGGCAGCGACTCACCCGCATACAGGACCGCACCGGGATAAGCCGCACGCACAATGGAATAGGCCCCGGCATGATCATTGTCGTTGTGGCTGACCACCAGTACATCCACTTTCCGTACCTGTTCAGCACGCAACACCGGTAACACCGCAACCTCGGCCAGATTGAAATCTGGTCCGAAGGCTGGCCCGACATCGTATACCAGCACATGATTGCGAGTTTTTATTAGCACCGACAGTCCCTGCCCGACATCCAGTACCTGCAGTTCAAACTGACCTGCGGCCAGGGCCGGATTTTCCACAGGCTCTAGCCAACGCGCCGCGAGCGGCACACACAGTAGCAAAGCCAGATAGCGCGCTGGCACCGCGCGAGGTAGCAACAGCAGCATAACCAGCAAGACGATAACCAGTAGCGACAACGCATCCGGCCAATAGTTCACAGCAACAAAATCGAGGCGGCCGACCACGGCGGTAAGCGCATTCATAAACAGCGCAAGCAGTGCGTCCGCAAGGCTCCACAGCCACTGGGCGAGCGAAGCAGAGACTAGCTCAAAACACAGTGCCAACAGAATCAACGGGACAATCACCGCACTGAACAGCGGCACAGCAATCAGGTTAACTGGAAAGCTTAGCGGCGAAAAAAAGTCGAAGAACACCAGCCCCAGCGGCATCAACCCAATCAACAGCATCCACTGGGCGCGCACGATTGAGCGCCAGCGGTGCTCACGCTCGAAAACCAGCAGTAAAATAGCCACCGCGATAAACGACAACCAAAACCCTGGCGTCAGGCTCGCCATAGGTTGCACCATCAACACCACCAGCAGCGCACAGGCCCAGCACGTCCAGCGCCCCACTTTCCGAGCCAGCAATACCGAACCCACCATTATCAGGCACATCAACCACGCGCGCTGAGTGGGTATGCTGAACCCGGCAAGCCACGCGTAAAGCAAACCGGTGAACAACGCCAGTAATGCTGGCAGCGGCATGCTGCCGGACAACCAGCGTGACAAGGCCAACGTAAGCAGGCGTCCGAGGAAATAGCCAAGCCCAGCCGCAATACCAATATGCAACCCGGAAATCGCCATTAAATGGGAAAGCCCGGTTTGCCGAAATAACGTCCACTGCTGATCGGTAATCCCCTGCCGTTCACCGACCGCCAATGCCATCAATATTGCGCCCTGGGCTCGCGACTGCAGTTGCTCCCGTAAATACCGCACCACGTCGTCGCGCACCGACACCTGTTGGCCCAACAGGGTTGCCTGCCTGACATAACCGGACGCATGGATACCTCGACTGACCAACCAGCGCGCGTAGTCAAAACCACCGGGATTGGCAAAGCTACGGGGACGCTTCAGGCGAACCGTCATCCGCCAGCGCTGGCCAGCCTCCACCAACTGCGAAGAACGGTAGCTTAAACGCAGTTGCCGGGCCTCACAGCAGGTCAACGACTGCCACTGCTCAACTCGAACGGTAAATCGCCAGCGGCCGCCATGATGCGGCGAATAGCTTGGCTCACCCACCACAATCCCAACCAGTTGAAGATCACTACCTTCATAGGCCGCTGGCAAAATCCGGGCTTCGAGTGCTAGCCCACTGACCGTACCGTAGATCAACCCGACACTGACCCAAACCACAACAACAGCCAGACGTCGAGCGCCAGTCCGGCACAACACAAGCGGAACCGTCAGCGCAACCAGCAACAGTGATAGAGGAAGAAGTTTCGGGAACCACGCGACCGCGGCAATGCCGCCCGCGCAGGCAATCATCCGTGATGCCATAGCCATCCATGGTGGTTATAGGGTTTCTAAATAGGCATAATAACGCCCGTCGTGCCGGGAATATCCCCGCCAGCGAACCTAACGCAATCAGCGCATCAGCATTATGCCCCGCAAAATTTTTCAACGATACATGCCACATCCCGACAAGGTGCGTCATCACCCGTCCGTAAAGTGGCTGGGGCCCATGATTCACGAACCGAACTTGTGGCACCTGAATAGGCGATCTGTGTCGCTGGCGTTTTTTATTGGCGTGTTTACCGCCTTTGTGCCGCTGCCCGGGCAGATGGTGATTGCAGCGTTGGCAGCGATCGTAATACGCGCCAACCTGCCGCTAGCTGTAAGCCTGGTCTGGATAACCAATCCGGTCACCATGCCTGCCTTCTTTTATCTCGCCTACAAACTCGGCACTGTGCTACTGGATATCAAACCCAGCCCCTTCAGTTTCGAGCTGAGCTGGCACTGGGTGCAATTTGAGCTGGTCTATAAATGGAAACCCTTAGTGGTCGGCTGCACGATCATGGGTATGTTTTTTGGGCTGCTGAGCGCCGCAACCATTCACACCCTTTGGCGCATCCACACCATCCGGCGCTGGCGCAAGCGCAAACGCGACCGGGCAAACCGCAAATAACGGTTATCGGTAGCTGAGCACTTCGGCTGGTTGCACTCTCGACGCGCGCCAGGCCGGGTACAGCGTCGCCAACAGGCAAATGGCGTAGGACACGCCACACACCAGCCACCAGTCTGCCCAGCGCAGGTCCGACGGCAAATAGCTGATGGGATACACGTCGCTATGCAAAAACTGCATACCCAACGCAGCTTCCAGTGCCGCCACCATTTCGGTAATCCAACTGGCTGCCAGCGCGCCCAAAGCCCCACCGATGGCGACGCCGATCAGTCCTATTACCGCACCGTAAAGCAAAAAGGTTTTGATGATCTGGGATGGTGCGGCGCCCTGACTGCGCAGTATCGCAATATCCCCTTCTTTTTCGTGAACCACCATGACGAGCGTGGACACAATATTGAATACGGCTACGGCCACCACGGCCAGCAACATGATCACTACAAGGTTACGCGACATCTGAATGGCGTGATAAAGATTGCCGAGCTTGCTGCTCCAATCTGAAAACCGATAGTGGAAACCCAGGGTATTGCGCAACTCCCAGGCTATTGCCCGTGCTGCGAACACATCATGCACGGTAATACGTAATCCGATAGACTCCGCGGGTGCCAGGCTACGGGCCGCGTAAAGATCGAGCAGCACCAGCCGCTGATCGATTTCAGTACCCGAATTGAGGAGCTGTGTTACTTCAACCCGCTGGAAACGTACGTTTTGCGAGCTTTCAGGGCTTGCCGGAAGCACCACATTTACTTTATCTCCAACGTCTACACCGAGATTATCTGCCAGCGCGCGCCCCAGAATGATCGCGGGATACTCTCCGCCCGCTTTTAACGCGTCCAGATCAACAAAGCGCGCCAGACCGGAAGCGCCCTTTTCCATCTCGGCGTCAACACCATAGATCAATGCAGGCTCCATGCTTCGCCCTTTCGCTAGCATGGCCTGCAATTCAATATACGGCGCTACCGCCGCAACACCGGGCTGACGTTGAGCCGTGCTGGCGAGTTCCTGCCAGTCTTCTGTGTTTGACCAGGGAATGATGGTGATGTGAGGCACCAGCGACAGAATGCGCTCGCGCATTTCCCGGTCAAAGCCATTCATCACCGACAGCACAACAATCAGTAAGGCAACGCCCAGCACCAATCCCGCAGTGGAAAGACGCGACAAAAACGCGAGCAGATGGTCAGCATTGCGATCAAGACTGTAACGAATTCCAATAAAGCGCCACACGATATCAGCGCTCCCGCGACAATCGACCGTGGTCGATCCGGTAAACCGTTCCCATTTTCTGGGCCATCGTTAGGTCATGCGTCACAATCACAAAACTGGTGTTAACCGAGGCATTCAGTTCAAGCAGCAGCGCCTGAACTGACGCTGCATTATCGGCATCCAGGTTACCCGTGGGTTCATCCATCAACACGCAACCGGGTTCTCCCACTAAGGCCCGCGCAATCGCCACACGCTGCCGTTCGCCGCCTGAGAGCGCTGCCGGACGGTGTTTCAAGCGCTGGGACAGGCCCACACGTTCGAGTAGCGGCGCGGCTTTCGCTTGTGCCTCACGCATGCTCATGCCCCGTATTAACAGTGGCATGGCCACGTTTTCCAAAGCGCTGAATTCTGGCAATAGATGGTGAAACTGATAGACAAAACCCAGTGCGCGATTACGCAGTGCAGAACGCGCCTTTTCCGACAATTCTGCTATCGGTTCGCCCATCACATGAACCTGTCCAGACGTTGGTTTATCTAAACCACCGAGCAACTGCAACAAAGTCGTTTTGCCTGAACCGGACTGCCCGACAATCGCCAGCAGCTCGCCGGGCGCTACCGTCAAGTCCACGCCATCAAGCACGCGCACCAGCTCAGGCCCCTGCTTAAATTCCTTGTGCAGCTCACGACAGGTCAGCACGTTCACGGTTGAATCCCCAGTTTTTTCATTCATAGCGAAAATTACTCATAACGCAGCGCTTCAGCGGGCTGAATGCGCGCCGACTGCCAGGCCGGATAAAGCGTCGCCAACAAGCTCAGCACAAAAGCCGCAATAACAATGCCGGTAAAATCTACCCAGCGGAATTCAGAGGGAATTGCGCTGATAAAGTAGACATCCGGGTTAAAGACCTTGATCCCTGCAAAGGATTCCAGCCAGCCGATAATCTCCGACACATTCATCGCCAACGGTACCCCCAGCAGGCCGCCAAGACTGATACCCAACAAGGCTGTCATCAATCCATAACAGAGAAAAATACCAATGACCATTCCCGGTGTTGCACCCATTGTGCGTAACACGGCTACGGCCGTGCGCCGCTGTGAAACCGCCATTGTTAAGATAGAAATGATATTGAAGGCAGCAATCACCACAATAAAAAACAAAAGCAAGCGGATCATCTTCTTTTCCATTTTCACCGCTTGAAAAAGACTGCCCTGTGTTTCGGCCCAGGAACGTGTTTGTGTGCCGTCTGGCATCTGCCCTGACAACGCAGCCAAGCGCTGTGGCGCAGCAAACAGGTCGTCAAACTCGACCCGCAGGCCATTCACTGCATTCCCCAAACGCAGCAGGCGCTGCCCATCTCGAAGGTGTACGAACGCGGTATTGCCGTCGATATCGGCACCTGCACTGAATAAACCAACGACCTGCAAGACTTTTTCACGAGGATAGATGCCCAGCGGGGTGACCGTGACCATTGGCAATACCGCCGTAACATTATCGCCTACGGTCACCTGTAGATGCCTGGCGAGAATATCACCTAACAGAATTTCAAAGTCGGGATTTTCCAGATATCGCCCTGCCACCAGCTGATCATGTATGGCCGACACCGCTGTCTCTGCCTGCGGATCAATTCCCAACAGTTCGATACCGCGCAGACGATCGCCGCGCATCAACATCGCGGCGGTTCCGACATACGGCGACACACCAACAATGCCCGCCTGCTTACGAAGTTGAGCTGCCAGCGACTGCCAGTCATCAAGACGGCGCTCAGGGCCATCGACAAAACCATGAGGCACCAGCGACAGCACCCGGCCACGAAGCTCTGCCTCGAACCCGTTCATAACGGACATCACCACGATCAGCGAGGTAATACCCACCGCCATGCCCAGCAGTGATATCCAGGATACCAGGGAGAGAAAGCGGTCTCGGCGCCGAGAGAAAAAGTAGCGTAAGCCGATCCGTAGGGAATAAAGCAGAGAAGAAGTCTGGGCCATTGGCGCGTGATCGTGTATTTGGCTTATAGTAGTTTGCAAAGAGTGCTGCAAGAGTGCCGCCCATCATACGCGAACTTCAGGGGCAGCAGAACCAATGCCCGAAAAACCGGCATTCACTCAATGATTACTGGAGGCTAACGCATGCTGTTAATACTGCACCCGGACATTGACCATCAGTCAGATGAATACAAAGCCACGCTACTCCACCTCAATGCGCTGCCCGGCGTGACGGTTAAAGAACACGTGGTTCAGGGCCAGCAACAGCAACTGACAGAAATCTATCTGATCGGCGAAACCAAGCCACTAGATACGGCTGACATGGAAGCATTGCCCGCAGTTGAGCGTGTCATCCGCATCTCCGAAGAGTATCGCATCCTCGGACGCCATCACGACGACCAACGAATCAGCGGCTTTGATTACCAAGGGCTGCGCTTCGGTCAGGACACGCTGCACGTTTTCGCAGGCTTGTGCGCAGTGGATAATCCCGAGCACGTCGATATTATGATGAAGACACTGGCCGACAACGGCCAGCGCTGCACCCGTATGGGTGCATACAAGCCGCGCACCAATCCCTACGCATTCCAGGGGCATGGCAAGGGTTGCCTTCCGTACGTATTTGAACTGGCCGGAAAGCACAATATTGCTGCGATTGCGATGGAAGTCACCCATGAGTCTCATATTGAAGAAATTGATACCTGCCTGGAAAAATGTGGCCGCCCAACCGGGGTCATTCTTCAAATTGGCACGCGCAACACTCAGAATTTTGAACTGCTAAAAGCCATTGGGCGCCAGCAACGCTATCCAGCCCTGTTGAAACGCGGTTTTGGTATCACCCTGAACGAATCGTTGAATGCTGCGGAATACCTCGCCAGCGAGGGCAATACCCAGGTTATATTCTGCCTGCGCGGCATGAAAAGCGATTTCGGCGCACCGCACCGCAATATGGTGGATTTTTCCCACATTCCCGTGGTGAAACGACTGACACGCATGCCGGTGTGTATCGATCCGTCACACTCGGTTGGTACTCGCGACCTGAGCCCCGACGGAGTCATGGATATCTGCCACGCTACCGCCCAAGGCGTGATCGCCGGTGCCAATATGATTCTCGTGGACTTTCACCCAGCACCGCCGAAAGCATTGGTCGATGGGCCCCAGGCTATGTTGCTCAGCGAGCTTCCTAAGTTCCTGGCCGACGTTGCACTGTGTCGGGAAACCTATGAGAAGCGTCGTGCGCTCTGGCAATAACTCCAGCTATCGCCGTCTCCTACTGCTTTGCGTACTGGCGCTGAGCGCGAGCGGTGCCAGCTACGCCAGCACCATCAACCTGGGTGACACCGAGCAGACACGCTTCGAGCAAATCTACCTGACACTTGAGAGCGCCTCTGAAAACACCCGGCGGCGACGTATCTCTGTCGTGGAAGCTCCCGTCGATCCTGCCGTGTTCACCCGATTGCGCCGTGTAAAAAGCAACGGTCGCGAATCCTTTAGTAACGCCACGCTGATCGCCGGGGGAGATTGCTACTGGATCGCATCAACTGCTGGTCACAGCGTGCTTGACCAGCGCTTCAGCCGACTCGCAAATCGCGCAGATATTGAGGTAGAACTCCCCGATGGCAGCTGGGTAAACCCGGAGGAAATTGCCGCTAGCCCCCGCCTGAGCTGGAACAGCGATGAAATCGACGACTGGGCCTTGCTGGTATTGCGCGCACCGCGCTGTCAGTTCAATGACAGCCATCGCTTTGCCAGTACCCTGCCCTACCTGCCGACGCAGCCACTTGATCGGCAAGTTCTCGACCAATGCCGTCGCGATGTGCAGTTTATGTGCTACCACTTCGATCAAGGGGTGAGCAAGGGTCAGCGCATGTTGGAAGAAAACTGTGAGTTACTGAGCATAGAGCGCACCGAGGGTCACACAGGCTACGCAAGCTGCAAGGTAGACTACGGCGTTTCCGGCTGTTCTCCGGTCTGCATCCGCGGCGATGTGTGGATCAATCTGGGCGTCTTCTCAAAGGGATTGAAGCGACACGCCAGCGACACTTTTCCGCAGCCGGTGGCAGGCTTTCGGGTCATGGATGGAGAAATCGCTGACGTATTGCGGGAACTGAAAAGAAAGTACAAGCTTAACTGAGACCGGCTATTTCCCCTGCGACGCAGCGGCCTGGCCGCCTGCGCACAGGAGAGGTCTTAGCTGGCGTCGTAAAAATTACCGTTCGACCCTGCCGCTTTCGCCGCCTTCTCAGTTTCTTCCTCGCACTTTTTCGGATCATTGCCGCACAGGTCGCAGATATAATCCGGGTCACCCAGCGCATTACCAACGCCCCCGCAGGAGCCTTTGATGGGCTTGCGCCCCATCAGTACACCAATGGCCATAATCGTCACCAGAAACAGCATGACAACAAATGTAACGAGTAACATCTTCATACAATCACCTCTCCTCTACCATACGCCCTAGTCGAGGTAGGGTTCAAATGCTTTGCTCCAGCGGGTTTCAAAGCCACTATCGGTTTTCTCAATCACAAAAATCGCGAGATTGTGAGTTTCCGCGAGTTTCAGTGCCTTGTCCCCACCCAGCACCAACAAACCGGTAGCCAGGGCATCGGCATAGGCAGCGTTTTCTGCAATCACAGTCACGGACGCGGTGCGGTGCTTGATCGGATAGCCGGTTTTGGGATCAAGGGTATGGGAGTACCGCGTCCCGTTATCCTCGAAATAATTGCGATAGTCACCAGATGTCGCCAGTCCCACACCACTGACTCGAATCGCCTGTTGCACGCCGGCGGCAAGGCCCTGAGGTTTTTCAATGCCCACACGCCAGACATCGCCACGAGCACTTTGACCTGCGGCGCGGATTTCACCGCCAATTTCCACAAGGTAGTTCGCCACGCCCTGGCGCTCCAGCCACTGCGCAACCATATCCACGCCGTAACCTTTGGCGACACCCGATAGGTCTACCGTGACCGGTTGCTTAATCTTGATACGAGGCTCAGTCAGGTCCAGCTGCAGATGCCGAAAGCCCGTCTCTTCCAACGCCGCATCGATCGCACTCTGTGAAGGCACATGTTGCCGACGGCGTTCAGCACCGAACCCCCACAATTCCACCAGCGGCGAAATCGTTACATCAAAGGCTCCGCCGGTCAGCCAATTGACCTCAAGACTGATCAACAGCATATCCGACAGGGTATGACTGATATCGTGCCAATCCTCTAGCGTCATCGCCGACAGCGCATTCACTTCCGATTTCGGCTCGTAAGTTGACGCTATTTGATTGAACGCCTGTAGCAACGCATCAAGCTGTTGCTGTGCCGCCTCTGCCTCGAAGTCCCCCGGGGCCATCAAACTGATGTTGTAGCGCGTACCCATGGTATCGCCGCTGAGTTTGACCAGTTCCGGCTTTTGACTGCAGCCGGCTATAACGAAAAAGAGCAGCCCGAGGGCTGCCCTTTGCAGTATCGATGAAAACAAATCAGCCACCGAAGTCATCCAGCAGAATATTGTCTTTCTCAACACCGAGATCTTCCAGCATTTTGATACAAGCTGCGTTCATCATGGGCGGTCCGCACATGTAGAACTCACAGTCTTCCGGTGCTGGGTGATCCTTCAGGTAGTTATCGTACAAGACCTGGTGGATAAAGCCTTTCAGGCCGTTCCAGTTGTCTTCCGGCAGCGGATCTGACAGCGCCAAATGCCACTTAAAGTTCTCGTTCTCTTCCGCCAGCTTGTCGAACTCTTCGACGTAGAAGGCTTCGCGCATAGAGCGGGCACCGTACCAGAACGAAATCTTGCGGGTGCTGCTGAGTCGCTTGAGCTGGTCAAAGATATGCGAGCGCATTGGGGCCATACCGGCGCCACCGCCGATAAACACCATTTCAGCATCGGTTTTCTTGGCGAAAAACTCACCAAATGGACCGTAGACCTTCACCTTGTCACCGGGCTTCAGGTTGAATACCCACGAAGACATGATACCGGGAGGGACTGTCAGGTCACTCGGATGCGGAGTCGCACAGCGAATGTTGAATTTAACGATGCCCTTCTCTTCTGGATAGTTGGCCATTGAGTAAGCGCGAATCGTCGTCTCGTTGCACTTGGATTCGAGATCCAGGAAACCGAACTTTTTCCAGTCATCCAGATACTCTTCCTGAATATCGAAATCCTTGTACTTCACCAGATGCGGAGGACATTCCAGCTGCACGTAACCGCCGGCGCGAAAATCTACATTCTCACCCTCAGGCAACCGCAGTGTGAGTTCTTTGATAAAGGTCGCCACATTGGGGTTGGATTCAACCGTACACTCCCACTGCTTGACCCCAAAGACCTCTTCAGGGATTTCAATTTTCATATCCTGCTTGACTGGAGTCTGACAGGACAGGCGCCAACCCTCACGGGCTTCGCGCGGTGTAAAATGAGCTTCCTCGGTCGGCAGCAACGAACCGCCACCTTCACTCACAATACATTTGCACTGGGCGCAGCTGCCGCCGCCGCCACAAGCAGATGCCAGGAACAGGTTGTTGGAAGCCAATGTACCGAGCAGCTTGTCGCCTGCAGGTACTGTGATGGTCTTCTCGCCATTAATCTCGATATTCACATTGCCCGAGCTAACCAGTCTGGAGCGGGCAAACAGGATCACCGCCACCAGCGACAATACAACCGCGGTGAACATGGTGACACCGAGAATGATTACTGTATTCACTACGTCAGTCTCCTCTCGGTTACAGGTCGATGCCGCCGAAGGACATAAAGCCCAACGACATCAAGCCAACGGTGATGAAGGTAATACCGAGACCACGCAGGCCTTCGGGAACATCACTGTATTTCATTTTCTCACGAATTCCCGCCAGAGCAACGATGGCCAAGGCCCAGCCTGTGCCAGCGCCAGCGCCATACACCACGGATTCGCCAAGGTTGTAGTCGCGCTCTACCATAAACAGGGAAGCCCCCATAATGGCACAGTTAACCGTGATCAGCGGCAGAAACACACCCAGTGCGCTGTAAAGCGCGGGCACATATTTGTCCAGAAACATTTCCATGATCTGAACAATGGCTGCGATTACACCGATATAACTCAGCAAACCAAGAAAACTCAGGTCGACGTCAGGGTATCCGGCCCAGGCCAGAGCACCATCGGCCAGCAGATTGGTGTATATCAGGTTGTTCACCGGAACCGTAATGGTCAACACCACGATTACAGCGATACCCAAACCAATGGCTGCTTGAATCTTTTTCGAAATTGCCAGGAAAGTACACATGCCGAGGAAGAACGCCAGGGCCATGTTCTCGATAAAAACCGAGCGTATAAAGAGGCTCAGATAGTATTCCATTTACACGGCCTCCTGTGCACGGGTATTGGAGCAAATCTTGAATTCAGGCTCTTCCACCTGGTCAGTTTTCCAGGCACGCAGCGCCCAGATAAAGAACCCAATCAGGAAGAATGCACTGGGTGGCAACAGCATCAGGCCGTTAGGCACATACCAGCCACCATTGTTTACGGTTTCCAGCAGCTGGACACCGAAAAGGCTGCCGGAGCCGAACAGCTCACGGAAGAAGGCGACGAACAGGAGCACGACACTGTATCCCAGACCATTGCCCACACCATCAACAAAGCTGGCAACGGGGCCGTTTTTCATGGCAAAGCCTTCAGCGCGGCCCATGACAATACAGTTGGTAATGATCAGGCCAACAAACACCGACAGCTGTTTACTGATGGTGAAAAAGAAGGCCTTGAGTAGCTGATCTACCACGATAACCAACGAAGCGATAATAACCATCTGCACGATGATTCGAATGCTGCTGGGAATATGATGGCGGATACTTGAAACCGCCATACTGGAAAAGGCTGTAACAGCGATAACCGATACGCACATCACTAGGGTAACTTTCATGCTGGAGGTAACCGCCAGCGCACTACAAATACCCAGAATCTGCAAGGCAATCGGGTTATTGTTGAATACCGGTCCCGTGAGGGTTTCCTTCATCGACACGATTACGCCTCCCCTGACTTCAAGTTAGCCAGAAACTGTTTGTATCCCATTTCACCCATCCAGAACTGCACCAGGTTGGTGACCCCGTTACTGGTCAGTGTCGCGCCCGACAGGCCGTCTACTTTATGTTCGGAACCGTTTTTGTCGGGGTCAACAGCACCCTTGACTACGCCAAGAGCAACCTGACCATTGTCGTAAACCTCTTTTCCCTGCCACAGCGATTTCCACTTGGGGTTGTCGACTTCGCCGCCAAGCCCTGGGGTTTCGCCATGCTCATAAAAACCAAAGCCAGCGACAGTATTGAGGTCAGATTCCAGCGCCAGAAAACCGTACAGCGTCGACCACAGGCCATAGCCGTGAACCGGCAGAATGATCTTTTCGAGCTGACCGTTAGTCTCTACCAGGTAGACAATGCTGTAATTCTCACGGCGCGAAATATTGGCCTGATCGTCGGCATCGCTCAGATTGGTTGATGTTTTCGGGTTTTTGGCAATTTTGCGCTGCTCAAAGTTTTTCGGGTCAAACTGGTCGGTATATCTGCCAGTTGTCAGGTCAACAATACGCGGCGTGATCTTGGAGGCGTATTCCTCTTCAATCTCAGCGTCACTCTGACCTGGCTCAAGCATACCTGCCGCCGCCAAAATATTACTCTTGCGGTCCAGCGCCTTGTTTTTCACCTGCGCTGGTTTCAACAGTACCGCTGCACTGGATACCACCAACGAGCAGACGATACACAGCGCAACGGCGACCAGCAGCGTTTTCTTGATAGTGTCGTTACTAGCCACGCGCGAGCCTCCGCTTGATGTTTGCTTCTACAACGAAGTGATCGATCAGAGGCGCAAACAGGTTAGCGAACAGAATCGCCAACATCATGCCTTCTGGGAAGGCTGGGTTTACGACACGGATCAGAACCACCATCACGCCAATCAATGCACCAAAAATCCACTTACCGGTATTGGTCATAGACGCTGACACAGGATCAGTAGCCATAAAGATCATACCGAAGGCAAAACCGCCAATGACCATATGCCAGTACCATGGCAGTTCAAACATGGGATTGGTAGAACCGACGTTGTTAAACAGGGTCGACAGCGCGATCATGCCCAGCATAACGCCGGCAACAATGCGCCATGAGGCGATGCGGGTCCACAATAGGAAGGCACCGCCGATAAAGATAGCCAAAGTAGACGTTTCACCAATAGAACCCGGCATCAAACCGGTAAAGGCATTCCACCAGCTGAGACTGCTCTGCAGCGCGGCCAGACCATCGCTGGCGGCAATTGACAGTGCCGTTGCGCCGGTAAAGCCATCTACGGCTGTCCATACCGCGTCGCCACTCATACTCGCCGGGTAGGCAAAGAACAGGAAGGCACGGCCGGTCAGCGCCGGGTTAAGGAAGTTTTTGCCGGTACCGCCAAACACTTCCTTGCCAACCACAACACCGAAAGTGATCCCAAGCGCCACCATCCAAAGTGGAATGCTGGGCGGACAGGTCAAGGCAAACAGTATGGAGGTAACGAAGAAACCTTCGTTAACTTCGTGGCCACGCTTCATGGCAAACAGCACTTCCCAAAAGCCACCAACCACAAAGGTGACAAAATAGATCGGCGCGAAGTACCAGAAGCCGTACCAGAAATTATCCCACCAACTCGCCGGGTCGTTACCCGCCAGTGCGGCGATCAACGGTGTACGCCAGTCGGCGTTCATGGCCGCGCCGGTTTCCAGCAATATGGAGTTGGCCTGATAGCCAACGTTCCACATGCCGAAGAACATCGCTGGGAAGGTACAGAACCACACAGTAATCATGATGCGTTTCAGGTCAATGCCATCGCGCACGTGAGCCGTCGTCTTGGTTGTCGACGACGGAGAATAAAAGATGGTATCGACCGCCTCATAGAGGGCGTACCACTTCTCGTAACGGCCGCCCTTGTGAAAGTGCGGCTCCATAGAATCGAGTAATTTACGCAACGCCATCATTAACCCTCATGTTCGATGCGCGTGAGGTTCTCACGCAGAATCGGACCGTATTCGTACTTGCCCGGGCACACGTAAGTGCACAGAGCCAGATCTTCTTCATCCAGCTCCAATGCTCCCAGTGATTGCGCCATCTGGGTGTCACCCACAATCAGCGAACGCAGCAACTGGGTCGGCAGAATATCCAGCGGCATAATGTTTTCATACACGCCTACCGGAACCATGGCACGTTCACTACCGTTGGTGTTGGTGTTGAAATTGAACAGGCGCTTGGGTGCAAACTGGGACAGATAAATGCGCAGCGTGGAGTGTTTCTGGGTGCCCGGTGACAGCCAGCCCATAAACTCGCGCTCAGTGCCTTCTTTCAACACACTGACCTGCGTGTGGTAGCGACCCAAATAGGCAACGGGACCACGTGCAGTGCGGCCGCCCAACACAGAACCGGAAATAATGCGGTTGTCCTCAGCTTTTACCTGCCCGGCAACCAATTCTTCCAAATGCACACCAAGACGGGTACGCAACAAGCGTGGGTTATCAACCTGTGGGCCAGCCAGTGCCACTACGCGCTCTGTCCAGAGGTTGCCGGTAGTTAGCAACTTACCGATGGCAATCACGTCCTGGTAGTCCACTGTCCAGGCGACTTGCTTACTGGATGCCCCCAGCAAATAGTGTACGTGGGTGCCCGGCAGACCTGCCGGATGCGGACCGGCAAATTCCTCGGTGGTAACGCCTGCAGCTTCGGGGATATCAGCACCCGGTGCCTTGCAGACAAAAACCTTACCGCTCAGACGCGACAGCGCTGCCAACCCACTGACGAAATCTTCACGATATTCGCCAATAACCACCTGCGGATCGCCTGCCAGCGGTCGAGTGTCCATGGCATTAACGAAAATCGCAGCGGCCTTTGCATCGAGCGCCGGCGTTTTGCTGAACGGTCGGGTTCGCAACGCACACCACAAACCGGATTCCACCAGCTTGTCGCGAAGCGCGCTTTCTTCCAGTGAACCGATCTGGCCAGCGTCAACCTTCCCGAAATCAACGTAGTCGTCTTCCTCTACGTCAATAACGACAGATTGCAGCACACGACGTTCACCGCGATTAATCGCCGAAATCACACCGGTTGCCGGCGCGGTATAGCGCACCCCAGGCGTTTTCTTGTCGGTAAACAGCAATTGACCGGTTTTAACCCGATCCCCTACCGACACTTCCATAGTCGGCTTCATACCCACGTAGTCGAATCCAACCACGGCCACCGTGCGCACCTTCGGACCAGCATCTATCTGCTGAGCCGGGGCGCCGGTGATGGGCAAATCCAGACCTTTACTAATCTTGATCATCAGCCTGCCTAGCACTCATGTTTGAGAAAGCCAATTGACGCGCAGCGCACGCCATACGTTAGAGGGGGACGACACTCAGCAGCGCTCTGGCGAACCTGGCGCTGCAAACTTGCCGGAGAGTAGTGTACCAGCCGCGAGCTCCCCAGATCGCGACCGGCCATAAATTAACTCTCTTTGGGGTAGATGGCGTAATCTACGCCTGCCATTTTTTCCAGAATACGGTGTACCTGGCAGCTGTAACCGAATTCGTTATCGTACCAACAATAGATCACAGCTGAGCTGCCATTAACAATGGTAGCCTCACTATCGTAGATACAGGCATGGCGCGATCCAACGAAATCGCTGGACACCACCTCTGGCGAGTTTGAGTAATCGATTTGCTTGCGCAGCGGTGAGTGCAGCGCAACCTTGCGCATATACTCATTCACTTCTTCAACGGTAGTTTCGCGCGCGAGGTTGAGTTTCATGATCGCCATGGAAACATTTGGCGTCGGTACTCGAATCGCGTTACCAGTCAGTTTACCCTGCATTTGTGGCAGTACTTTGCCTACGGCTTTGGCGGCACCGGTTTCGGTGAGTACCATGTTCAGCGGGGCGCTGCGACCACGGCGCTTGGCGCTGTGGTAGTTATCAATCAGATTCTGGTCATTGGTATAGGCGTGAACCGTTTCCACGTGACCATTGAGCACCCCAAACTCGTCGTCCAGCGCTTTCAGCGGCGGGGCGATGGCGTTAGTGGTGCAGCTGGCGGCAGAGATGATGGTGTCGTTGTCGCTGATCTCACCGTCGTTGATTCCGTACACGATATTCTTCATATCGCCCTTGCCAGGTGCCGTCAGGATAACCTTGCTGACACCGGGACAGGCCAGGTGCTGAGACAACCCGTCAACATCACGCCATTTACCCGTGTTATCAACAACGATGGCATCTTTAATACCGTATTCGGTGTAATCAATTTCCTGGGGCGAACCGGCGTAGATCACTTTGATTTCGTTGCCGTTGGCAACGAAGGAGCTACGCTCTTCGTCAACCCTGATGGTACCTTTGAACTGACCATGCACTGAATCGCGCTGCAACAGACTGGCGCGCTTCACCAAATCGTCTTCTTTGCCGCTGGGGCGAACAACAACAGCCTTAAGACGAAGGTTCTCGCCGCCGCCGGCCTTTTCGATCAGCAGGCGCGCCATCAGGCGACCGATACGACCAAAGCCGTACAGAATGACATCGCGTGGCTCCCGAGTCGGCTCCGCCGATGTACCGATCAGGTCAGAAACCTGGCTCTTGACGTACTCATCTACGGAGATGCCCTGAGCCTTGCCATCAGTTTCATAACCAACGGCAATCCGGCCTGCATCGATATGGGCAGTACCCAGATCCAGCGTCGCCAGCGACTTGATGACGGGAAAGGTTTCGAATTCGGAGAGCTCGTTTTGCTCCACCTGGCGCACAAAGCGATGCGCCTGCATGATTTCGAGTACCGATTTGTTAACGAGGTTCTGACCGTAGATATAGGTCTTCACATTGTTGTTGCGGTAGAGCTGACCTACTAGCGGTATCATGCCTTCAGCAAGCGCCTCGCGCTCCTTCCAGTCAGCAAAATAGTCAGCCGGACGTGCACGTTTTCTCTCGGTCACGATGGGGTACCCTGTTGATTGCGCGGAAAAATGTGCGCGTATTATCTTTATTCCGCCCCCCAAGTTCAACCGGAACTGCGTGTTTGGGCGATAACAAAGACTTTCGCAGCCCTTGACACCAGCCTTCATTCACCAAAGGCATCAACAGCATTCTGTGAAATTATGGGGTTGGCGCGCTAAAATGCCGCCGCCCTACTCCACTATTCATTGCCAACGGACCCGTTTTACGTGCTGACCACTGGTTTAGACCTGACACTTCGCAAAGGACTCAAGCTACGCCTTGGCTCCGCCCATGCCGCCGCACAAAGCCTATCAGTGGCGGAAATCGCCCAGAATCAGGCATCACCGCTGGTGTTGGTCACCGACAATACCGCGACAGCCTACCGAGTGGAACAGGAACTGCGCTTTTTCGCCCCTGAATTGGACACCCACCTCCTGCCGGACTGGGAGACTCTGCCCTACGACCTGTTTTCGCCACACCAGGACATTATTTCCGAGCGGCTGCGCTGCCTGGCAGAACTACCGAGAATGCGACAGGGCATACTGGTGGTGCCGGTTACCACCCTGCTGCACCGCCTGCCGCCGATGGATTACCTGCATGGTCACAGCTTGCAGCTTCGCAAGGGACAGACCCTCGATCTGGACGCCATGCGCCAAACACTGGAAAAAAGTGGCTACCGACATGTCGATACGGTCTACGAGCACGGCGAATATACACTGCGCGGCGCTCTGCTCGATCTGTTCCCCATGGGCAGCCGGTCGCCCTACCGCATAGATTTATTTGACGACGAGATCGACACGCTGCGAAGTTTCGACCCTGAAACCCAGCGCAGCCTGGAACAGTTTGACAGCGTAGATCTCCTGCCTGGCCGGGAATACCCCCTGGATAACGCGGGCATCAAGGGTTTTCGTGACCGCTGGCACGCCCGCTTTGACGTAGATCACCGCCAGTGCCCAGTTTACCAAGATATCTGTGAAGGGATTGCCAGCGCCGGTATTGAATACTACCTGCCACTCTTCTTTGACACTTGCGCCACCCTCTTCGACTATCTGCCAGACGACACTGCCATTGCCACTATCGCCGGTATAGAGGCGTCTGCAGAGCACTTTTGGAAAGATGCCCGGCAACGTTACGAGCAGCGCGCCGGAGATCGCCAGCGCCCGGTTCTCTCGCCAACAGAGATCTTCCTGACCGTTGACGAACTGTTTGCCCGAATTAAACCGCGGCCCCAGCTGGTTATCCACACTGACCCCCTCCCTCAGGGCACCGGTGGTCACAACCTGCCGTCATCGCCACCGCCGGCGCTACAGATTGACGCCCACGGCGACGACCCTGCAGCGGCGCTACGGCAGTTCAACCAATCCAACCGGGTATTGTTGTGTGCCGAATCCGCCGGCCGTCGCGAAGCGCTGATTGAACTCCTGTCACGTCACGCGATGAAACCCCAGCAAGTGTCCGGCTGGCAGGCTTTTCTCGAGAGTTCCGCCGGATTGTGTGTCACCACGGCAGCACTGGAACACGGCGCAGTTTTGGCCGCCGACAAGCTGGCATTGGTATCCGAAAGCCAACTGTTTGGCCACCACGTGGCCCAAAGTCGACGGCGGCGTAAAGCGACCACGGCAGTTGACCAGGCAGTTAAAAACCTTGCCGAACTGCGCATCGGCGCCCCGGTTGTACACATAGACCACGGCGTCGGACGCTACCAGGGCCTGCAAAGCCTTGAGGTCGGCGAACAGGTAGAAGAGTTCCTGGCTCTGGAATACGCCGACGGTGCCAAGCTCTATGTACCGGTGAGCGCACTGCACATGATCAGTCGCTATAGCGGTGCCGATGAAGCCACAGCCCCACTGCACAGGCTCGGCACAGATCAATGGAGCAAGGCCCGAAAAAAAGCGGCCGAGAAAATCCGCGATGTCGCCGCCGAGCTGCTGGACATCTACGCCAAGCGCGAAGCCCGTACTGGCTACGAATACCAGCTGGAACGTGAAGACTACCTGCGTTTTGCCAGTGAGTTTCCCTTCGAAGAAACCCCCGATCAGGAACAGGCCATCGAAGCAGTACTCAACGATATGCGCGCTCCGCGCCCCATGGACAGGCTGGTCTGTGGTGATGTCGGATTCGGCAAAACCGAAGTGGCCATGCGTGCCGCCTTTGTCGCGGTACAGAACAATCGCCAGGTAGCCATTCTGGTGCCCACTACCCTGCTGGCTCAACAGCATTTTGAATCTTTTCGCGATCGTTTTGCCAACTGGCCGATCACCGTCGACGTTGTATCAAGATTTCGCAGCCAAGCCGAACAAAGCGCAATCATCGACCGGCTGAACGCGGGCAAGATTGATGTACTCATCGGTACCCACAAGCTGCTCAGCAGCGATATCAAATACAAGAATCTCGGGTTGGTCATCATCGATGAAGAGCACCGGTTTGGCGTGCGTCAGAAAGAGGTGCTCAAGGCGCTGCGCGCCGAGGTAGATATTCTGACCCTGACCGCCACTCCGATCCCCCGAACCCTGAACATGTCCATGTCTGGCATGCGCGACCTATCGATTATCGCCACGCCGCCCGCACGTCGTCTGTCGGTAAAGACCTTTGTACGCGAACACGACGACGCCCTGATAAAAGAAGCTATCTTGCGCGAGATTCTGCGCGGGGGGCAGGTGTACTACCTGCACAACGATGTGAAAACCATCGAAAAGGCGGCTCGTGAACTGCAGGAAGACATTCCGGAAATTCGCGTTGCCATCGGTCACGGCCAGATGCGCGAGCGCGAGCTGGAACAGGTGATGAGCGACTTTTATCACAAACGCTTCAATGTGCTTGTGTGCTCAACCATCATTGAAACCGGCATCGACGTACCCAATGCCAACACCATCATCATCGAGCGCGCCGACAAGTTTGGCCTGGCGCAGTTGCACCAGCTGCGTGGGCGCGTTGGCCGCTCCCACCACCAGGCATACGCCTATCTGTTGACACCTCCCGCTCGGCAGATGACCGCAGATGCAGAAAAGCGCCTGACCGCCATCAGTGAAGCTGACACCCTCGGGGCCGGTTTCACCCTGGCCACCCACGATCTGGAGATCCGTGGTGCGGGCGAACTGCTCGGCGATGAGCAGAGCGGCCAGATCAGCTCGGTAGGATTCAGCTTGTATATGGAAATGCTGGAGCGGGCGGTGACCGCCATCAAGGAGGGCCGCACGGTAGACCTTGAAAAGCCGGCCGTGAGCACGGATATCAATCTGCGCCTGCCAGCTCTGATTCCCGACGACTATCTGCCAGACGTACAGGGCCGCCTCATTCTCTACAAGCGCATTGCCAGCGCCGCCAGCGACCATGAATTGAGGGAACTGCAGGTAGAAATGATCGACCGCTTTGGACTTCTGCCAGACGCCACCAAAAACCTGTTCCGGCTAGCCCAGCTAAAACTGGAAGCCGACCGCCTCGGCATTATCAAAGTGGAAGCATCTGCCCAGGGCGGTCGCATCGAATTTTCCGACGAACCCCGGATAGATCCAGCCAATCTGGTCACACTGGTGCAGACCAAACCGGCGCGTTACCGTCTGGAAGGCGCAACGGCATTGCGCTTTTCCGAACCATTGGCTGATAATGAACAACGCTTCGAATTTGTTGAAACCCTGATAAGAGAGTTGGCACCCGCCGCATGAAAACCCGCCCGATGATAAAAACTCGTTACTTCCGGCCGTTTACCGCACTACTGCTGGCCCTAGGGTCTGCTAGCAGTGCGCTAGCACAAAGCTCCCAATCCGGGTCGACGGAAGGCTGGTACCAGGTTCACATGGCGGTATTTGAGCATCGTGGGGACGCTGGTGAACACGACGAACTGTGGCGCAACCAGTTGCAACTGAGGTATCCGCCCAAATTAATACGGCTGAAAACACGCGAGCAGTTTCTCGCCGACCTATGTGGCATCTCAGAACCCGACCCCAGCGTAAACGCTAGCGAAAACCGTCTACTGGACATACTTGAGCGGGTTGACGCCGGCGAAGATTACCCCACTGACAGCTACGAAAACCCGACACCGGCCCAACCACTGGACCCCGCCTGCAAAGAACGCTATCCAGAGCGTTTTCCGGCCAGCGGCGCAGAAACGGCCAAAGCCCGAGCCGACGCCACCGTGGCCTCTGCGCGTGAAATGGTGGGTGACAACACAACAGCAGCAACAAGCAGCGCCCTTACAACGCTGACACCTTACGTACTGGCGCCACAGGTGCCGGACGCTGAATTTGCAGAAATGGTAAAGAAACTTAAAGGTGCCTACCGCTACCGCATGCTGTTCAGTGGCAGCTGGCCGCAACAGTTGGAAACCCGCAGTAAAGCCACGCCACTGTTGGTTCAGGGCGGCAATCAGGTTGGCCGTCATTTTGAGCTGGAGGGTTACGTCAAAATCGCCCTCGAACGCTACCTACACATCGACACCGATCTGTGGCTCAGCCGCTACAATGGCCAAGCGCAAACAGGCTCAGGAGCCTACCGCAGCGAACCGCAAACCCCGCGCATGAACGAGTTTCCGGCCCTGCCAACCCCCTTTCCTGTCAACGACCGCGACAGTGCGGCCAGATTACGGCAGCAGCGTGCAGCCGAGCGCTATGCCCAGCAGCAATATGCTGATGAGTCATTCAGGGACGACAACGAGATGCCGCGCCGACCCAGCAGCAACCTCGACATTCTCATGGCTGAAGACAGTAGCTACTATGTAGAACGCACCGTGGTGATGCGCCAGAACCGGCGCATGCGTAGCGGTGAAGTACATTACCTTGATCACCCACTATTCGGTGTATTGATCAAGATCACGCCGATTACAGCGCCCAAAAGCAACAGCGACAAAACCGCCGCGCTTAACCGCTAACGGTCGCGGCCAGCAGGTTTTTCACGCTTTGCATTCCGCTGTCGATTACTTTTTGGATATCAGCCATAGTAATGGGCTCATCGCTGAGGCCGGCAGCGGGATTCACCACCAGACACAACGAAGCGTAGTCGAGCCCCAATTCCCGGGCCAACGCCGCCTCCGGCATACCCGTCATGCCCACCACGTCAGCCCCGTCACGTAACAATTTCTGCACTTCGGCGGCTGTCTCAAGGCGTGGCCCCTGGGTGCAGGCATAGCACCCATCCTCAACCAGCACCATGGCCTGCTTGGCGGCTGCGTTCAACAGCTGCGCACGCAAATCGTCGCTGTAGGGTGAGCCAAAGTCGACATGGTCCAATCGACCATCGTTGCCATCGAAAAAAGTATGCTCTCGCCCCCAGCTGTAATCGATAATCTGGTCAGGCACCACCAGTGCGCCGGTACCGCAACGCGCGGTGATGCCCCCCACCGCATTTACCGCAAAGACCGCTTTCACGCCGACTTGCTGCAAGGCCCAGATATTGGCCCGATAGTTGATTTTATGCGGCGGCAAACGGTGCCCGTCGCCATGCCTGGGCAGAAAGTAAAAACGGGATCCGCCGTAACGCATGTCGCGCAGTGGCGCGCTGGTTTCACCATAAGGCGTATCCACCACCCTGGCGGCTAACACTTCGGCACCATCCCAATCACATAACCCGGTTCCGCCGATGATGGCTACTGCTTCACTCACGCCGATGTCTCCTGTTGCGCAGTGGCGCCCTGTTCGGCGCCCCCCTGCTCTATCTGATCAGCCACTTCCTGCTGTAATTTAACGGTGGTTGTCGGATAAGCGACATCCGCACCGTGCTGATGAATAATGCCCAGCACATCGAGCAGCACCCGCTGCTTGATCTCGTGGTAGGCCACCCAGTTGGTTGTTTTGGTGAAGGTATAGATGAAAAAATCCAGCGACGACGGGCCAAAACTATTGAAGTTTACAATCAGGGTTTTGTTCTGATCGATATCATCGTGCGATGCGAGGTAGTCTTTAACATCGCGGACGATATCCGCCACTTTGCGAGCGTCGTCGTAGCGTACGCCTATCGTTTCGTAGATCCGGCGATTGAGCATCCGTGACGGGTTTTCCACCGATATTTGCGTGAACGTGGCATTGGGCACATACAGAGGCCGCTGATCAAAAGTGCGAATGCGGGTTTGGCGCCAACCGATATTTTCCACCACACCTTCGATATTCTGGTCAGGGGAACGAATCCATTCACCCACAGCGAAGGGCCGGTCCAGGTACACCATGAGCCCACCAAAAAAATTCGCGAGCAGATCTTTCGCGGCAAAACCTACCGCGATCCCACCGATACCGCCAAAGGCTAATACGCCGGAAATGCTATAACCCAGAGTCTGCATAGCCACCAGCAGCGCAGTAATGATTATCGCCGTTTTGACCAGCTTACCAATGGCCATTACGGTGGTAGGATCGAAGGGCTCTTCCTGCTTGGTGTACTCTCCGGACAATAAGCGGCCTTCCACCTCTCGCACCAGCCCTACCAGAAACCAGGTGATGATCAGCACCGCCAACACCGCACGCAGGTTATTTAGCACCGAAAATATTTCCGCGTCGGAAGTTTGCAGTATCAATTGCAAGGCGTAGCTGAAGCCCACCAGCCAGATCATCCAGTATGCCGGCCGACGTATTGAAGCTAACAGGGCGTCATCCCATACGGTGTGTGTTTTCTCAAGCTTGGTTTTAAGGCGATCCAGCAGCTTGCCGACAACATAATTGAGCAGCGCTGTAACAAGTATCGCTGCGAACACTTTCCACAACCACGGGTAATCTTCTATCTGGACTTTCTGTAGCCAGTTTTCGAACATTGCTCCAATCCCCAATATTTTCCAGACAAGTCTCTTGCTAGATTATTTTATTACGTAAGGCATGCTGCTTATAAGGCCACCGAATAAAAAACCGGTGTTACGGCGGGACCAGTTCGCAGGATCGACGCTTAACCAGATGAAAAGCAAACTATTTTACACATCTTAGGTATTTGTACGTACGCATAGCCACGTGAAATTTTGACTGAAATCGGCCTCTAGACAGCACCCGCACTGGTGTTACTTTGTAGCTGTCGCTTCATCTTTGAAGGAGTACGCAATGAATAATGTGAGGCCCCAAATTGGGAGCTGGTATAAAGACCTGCAACTCGGCGCAATCTTTGAAGTGGTCGCTATCGACGATGCCATCGAAACGCAAATGGTTGACGGTGAAATTTGCGAATACGATCACGATAGCTGGAAAGAGCTAGTACTCGAACACGTAGAGGAACCCGAGGACTGGCGTAGTCCCTTTGAGCTCTCTGACGATGACTACCGCGATTCCAGCGATTATTCCTCCGCTGGCAGCTGGCGCGACCCGCTGAGCGAAATCGAACCTGACACCATCAACGGTCTACTCGACGATTTCTGATCCTTTACCGTACCTCTGAGCCATCCCTGTGATGGCTGCCCCCCTTATTCTGTTTGACCCGTCGTCTCTACCCCACACTCACGCGCTAAAAAAAACTTGCGCAGCCAGACTTCCTGTATATACTGACAGTAACTGTATATCCGAACAGGAATAACAATGAGCACACTGACCGCCAGGCAACAGGAAGTTCTCAACCTAATCAAGCAGTACATAGAAGAAACCGGTTACCCTCCCACACGCGCTGATATTGCCCGTGAGTTGGGTTTCCGCTCCCCTAACGCCGCAGAAGAACACCTGAAAGCATTGGCGCGCAAAGGCGCTATCGAGATGATTGCTGGCGCCTCGCGCGGTATTCGCCTGCCGGAGGGCTCCAGCGGAATCCCCGTGGTGGGCCGCGTTGCTGCCGGCAATCCCATCCTGGCTCAGGAGCACATTGAAGAGTACTGCGACATGCCGGGTTCAACCTTTAAACCCCGCGCCGATTACTTCTTGCGAGTACGCGGCGACAGCATGATTGATATTGGCATTTACGAAGATGACCTGCTCGCCGTGCACCGCACGAGCACAGCCAATGCCGGCGATATTATCGTGGCCAGAATTGACGATGAAGTGACGGTAAAACGCTTTAAACCCACCAAAAGCAAATACCAGATTTTACTGCTACCTGAAAACCCCGACTATGAGCCCATTGAAGTGGATTTGAGGGAACAGGATTTTGCCATTGAAGGCCTCAGCGTCGGCGTGTTGCGGAGACATTAATATGGAAACTCAAAACGAAATGTTCGCAGTGAACCCGGCATCGGCCGATGTTCTCAACCTTAACCGTAGTCGCATTGCAGAATTACATCTCCCGGCGAGCAACCCGCTTTCCAGCCAACCACTGCTGACCGGCATTCTGCGCGAGCTCAACGACACCGACGATAACCGGTGGGTCTGCTGGATTGCCGATACGCCAGTCAAAAGCTTTCTAAGCGCAGATGCACGACGCAGAGGCCACCACCTGCTTCAGGTACTGGCCCGAGACGCCAGCGGCACACTGCCCCTCGCCCTGCGCGCCCTTCAGGGCGGCCGTAGCCATACTGTCGTGATGCTGGCACACGCCCCCCTGAGCAGAGCCGATTATGCGCAGCTAGAATGGGCAGCGAGGAAGGGGCAGGCGGAATGCCTGTTGATTTATCTCGACAGCGCGCAGTGACCTGATAAGGCGCCGGACACACGGCTTCAGTGAACCGTTTTGTTGTCCGGCGACGTCATATCCAACAGCTCTTCACCCTCGATCTCCTCTTCCATGGTGATTTCCGGGGCTTCAGAGGCAACTTCAATGCCAGCCTGTATCATCGCCCGAGCCACTTCTAGGGGCGGGGCTGCCATAAACTGACGAGAGGCCTCTGAAAAGCTGATAACAACTAGCGGTTCGCTGTCGTCATCGGAGCGTTGCAGGACGATATCCCCGTTCGGCAGTTCCACGAGTTCGAGGTAGGAAAACACACTGACACCTTGTTGGATTCAGGGCCAAGCCCTTTGGTTGGGGAAATTGTAACAATCCCAGCTCACAGGAGCCAATGAAAGTCTGGCAGCCTTCAGTATTCCTGCTGGCCGTCCCGATGGCGGTCAAACAGAGACTGCAGCTCATCCGCCACGCTATTCAGCGTGGTTTCATCCCAAACGCGCCCGGCAGTAGATACTGCTATCACGTCATCTGCGGCACTGGCAGTACTGACTGCCAGAGGCAAAAAGTCTTCAGCCAGCAGGTTTTGCAGCCACGGCTGATGCACTTCCCGTTCGGCCAACTCGACCATCTCAGGTATCGTCTGCCCCATCCGCTCCAGCTCGGCACAACCGTGTTGAGCAGACACCGGCCGCAGCGAAATCTCACGCTGCTCACACAAATCCGCTAGGTGGCAGCGATACGCCAGTTGTAAATGAAATATCGCGTGATGCCGGTCTACCGTATCACTGTGCTCACCCCAGTACGGATCAAGCGGCTGTGAAAATCGGGCAATACATTTGCGCGCGAGAAACAATTCCAGATTGGCATGTGCGCGTACTGAAGCTGCCACCGCTTAATCCTTTTTAGCCGTCTTTTTTGCGGCAGCTTTCTTCTTCGCCGCTTTTTTCTTGGCGGGCGCTTTTTTCTTCGCGACCTTCTTCTGCACGTCCCAGCGACCGTTTACGTAGTAAGCAGCCCAGCCTGTTGGCTTTCCGCCATCCTCTGTCTGGACATAATGTTCCTGGCTCTTGCGACTGTAGCGGATTACCGCTGGTAAGCCAGCGTCGTCAGCTACGGGAGCATCGAACAGGTAGCTGTACTTCGGATCAATTTCCTCTTTGTGTGGCAGTATTTCAGCCACCAGTGGCGCGCGCGTCTCACGATTTTTCGGAAAGCCCTTCGCTGCCAGAAACAGACCAGCAGCACCGTCGCGCAGCACGTAGTAATCGTCCACTTTTTCGCAGGCCAGTTCAGGCATAGGCACCGGATCCATTTTCGGCGGCGCCGGTTCTCCACTGCGCAACAGTTTACGAGTATTTTTACATTCATCAGCGGTGCAGCCGAAATACTTGCCAAAGCGGCCTGTTTTCAACTGCATATCGGCGCCGCATTTATCACACTCGATGACAGGGCCATCATAGCCTTTGATCTTGAACTGTCCCTGCTCCACCTCGAAGCCGCTGCAGTCCGGGTTGTTACCACAGACATGGAGCTTGCGAGATTCGTCAATCAAGTAGCTGTCCATGGCGGTATTGCACTTGGGGCAGCGATGGCGGTTAATCAACAGCCGCGATTCTTCTTCGTCGTCTGCGTCCGCCCGAACCACTTCGTCACCGGGAATCAGGTTGATCGTACGCTTGCAGCGCTCTTTGGGGGGCAATGCATAGCCCGAGCAACCCAAAAACACGCCGGTACTGGCCGTGCGCACCTGCATGGCTCGACCGCAATCAGGGCAGGCTATATCGGTTTCCGACGGTTGATTACTGCGCATGCCGTTGTCGTCGGATTCCGCCTGCTCAAGCTTGCTGGAGAAATCCGAATAGAATTCATCCAGTAGCGCACGCCAGTCTTTTTTAGCGCCGGCCACCTCATCTAAGGCTTCTTCCATGTTTGCGGTAAAGCTGTAATCGAGCAGATCACTGAAGCACTCCACCAGGCGATCAGTCACAATATCGCCCATTTTCTCAGCGTAAAACCGGCGGTTTTCTACCCGCACATAACCGCGATCCTGAATGGTGGAAATGATGGATGCGTAGGTAGACGGTCGACCTATGCCTCGTTTTTCGAGTTCTTTAACCAGCGACGCTTCGGTGAAACGCGGTGCCGGCTTGGTAAAATGCTGTGAAGGGTCTAGTTTGACCAGCGCCAGGGTATCTCCGACGTTAACATCGGGCAGCTCGGTGTCTTCCTCTTTTTTGCTGCCAGCTGGTGGCTGGGCCCGCAGGTAGCCGTCAAAGCGCATAACCCGGCCACGGGTTTTCAGCTCAAACTCTCCGGCCTTAACGGTCACACTGGTACTAGTGAACTGGGCCGGCACCATCTGACAGGCGACAAACTGCCGCCAAATAAGGGTGTACAGCCGCTCCGCATCACGCTCCATGCCTTTAAGCTGGGTTGGTAGCAGAGTGACGTCCGAGGGGCGAATCGCTTCGTGCGCTTCCTGGGCACCCTCCTTACTGCTGTAACGGTTAGGCGACTCCGGCAGATACTTTTTGCCGTATTCTCCCTCGATATAGTCGCGACACTGGGCCACCGCATCATTACTGAGGTTGGTGGAGTCGGTACGCATGTAGGTGATGTAGCCAGCCTCGTACAGCCGCTGAGCCAGCATCATGGTCTTCTTAACCCCAAACCCCATGCGCGTACTCGCGGCCTGCTGCAAGGTTGAGGTGATATAGGGTGCGGATGGGCGACTACTAGTGGGTTTGTCTTCCCGATCTGCCACGGTGAATGTGGACTCTTTGAGAGCATCCACCGCTGCCATCGTTTGCGCTTCATTACCGGGCCTGAAATTCGCATCGCCCTGCTTTTTTACTTCTAGACGCAGCGGGCCGTTGTCATGCTTTAGATCGGCATGGAGCTGCCAGAATTCTTCTGGAATAAACGCCCGAATTTCACGCTCGCGCTCTACAATCAAACGCACCGCAACCGACTGAACCCGCCCCGCAGACAGGCCCCTGGCAACCTTTGACCACAGCAACGGCGACACCATGTAGCCCACAACGCGATCGAGAAAACGGCGTGCCTGCTGAGCATTAACGCGGTTCAGATCGAGCTCGGATGGTTTGGAAAACGCTTCGGTGATCGCCTTTTTGGTGATTTCATTAAACACCACCCGACGATAGCGAGATTCGTCGCCAGCAATAGCCTCGCGCAGGTGCCAGGCAATCGCCTCCCCTTCGCGGTCAAGGTCCGTTGCGAGGTACACGTAATCGGCGTCTGCCGCCAGCTTCTTCAGCTCGGCGACCACCTTTTCCTTGCCCGGCAGGATTTCGTATTTGGCTTTCCAATCGTGTTCGGGGTCTATCCCCATCCGATTGATCAGCTGCTCTCGCGATTTCTTGCGCTTATGAGCCGCCTTTTCTTCCGGCGACATTTTGCGAGTTTTGGCGGCAGCCTTGGCACGCTCCTTGGGATCAACAGCCTGTTTGCCACCACCACTGGTAGGCAAATCCCGGATATGGCCGACACTGGACTTGACCACAAAGTCGGGGCCCAGGTACTTGTTGATCGTTTTTGCTTTCGCGGGTGATTCCACGATTACCAGCGATTTGGCCATAATATCCTTCTAACATCATGCTGATCCGGTGACTGTTGCCACGTCGAAGAGGCGACATATATAAGACCTCACTTGCGGCGGGTCAAGCGCAAGTCCGAATTTGGCAAGGAATTTGTGGTGCGCAACCCACACAAGACAATCTGATTCAGCAAGCGGATTCATAGGCAAAACGCGGCACCGACGCTTCGCCAACCTGTACATTTTCAGTAAACATGGTCAATGGCCTCACCCACAACCCGCGCTCACCATAGAGCGGCCGATATACCACCAGGAGCTCTTCCGTCTCGCTATGTCGGGCAGTACCAAGCACCTCGTAATCGCCCCCTTTATAATGACGATATCGCCCAGGCTTAGGTATTTGTTTTTCGGCCAATTGCCGTTCCCCCTGCCAATTGTCGTATGTCTTCAAGCAGCATTGCGACCTGCTCTACCGTAGTTTCATCACCGCGCTCACGCCAGTAGAGCACGTAACCTTCAGGTGTTGAACCAAAGCCCACCATATCGGCACCCATCCTGGCGCGCAATGCCGGGAGAGCATCCACAACCGCCTCAGGACAGCTACCATCAATATCCCTCTCGCCGTCTGGCGCCTCCCGCCAAACAAACCAGTGCGGGCGGATTCGGTTGCGTTCGCGCTGCATCCGCAAGCTATACGCGACGCCTTTAGCTGCCGCCTCCTTGCGTACCTTGCTGCGATGCGATTGCGGCAAATCTACCAAGCTGATAGCCAAACCCAGCTGCTGCGCCCGCTCTCGCAAACGCGCCTGTCGCTTTTGCGCCGGGCTCGGCATGACCCACATGATGGGGGCCACGACAAAGGCGACAACGATAAAACCAATCAACCAACCCACAATTTGACCCTCGAAAACTGGACGCGCACGGAAATTTCATCCTTAATTAGATTACAGCCTACATTTGGAGGGCGATACTATATGCAAAACTACCAGCGTGTTGTAACAGCCATCGACCTTTCCGAAGAGTCCGCCGCAGTGGTCGACCGCGCCAACAATATCGCGGCCCGCAACTCCGCAGAACTCCACCTAGTCCATGTGATAGAGCCGCTTAGCCTCGCCTACGGCGGCGATATTCCCATGGACTTTTCCGGCGTGCAGGATCAATTGCAAGAGCAGGCTGAGAAACAACTGCGGCAGTTCGGCGAGCGCTATACACTCCCGTCTGATCGTCTACACTTACTGATCGGCAGACCTGAAAGCCAAATACATCAGCTGGCAGATGATATCAGTGCCGACTTGATTGTCGTTGGAAGTCACGGCCGACAAGGGCTTGCGCTGATCCTGGGCTCTACCGCTAACGGCGTATTGCATGGCGCCCACTGCGATGTTCTTGCGGTCCGGGTGGGTCAATAAGTCCAGACCGGTGCATGATCACGCCGCAGCTAACCAGTGCACAACGGCCTGAGCATCGAAAGGCCAGCCCAGCTCACTGCCGTTGCTGCGCCTGACAACAGGGATAACGATGCCATAGCGCTCCATCAGCGTGTCATCGTCTGCGATATCCACCTTTTCCAATGTGAATGCCAGCCCGCCCGACTGCAGTTCAACAAGCAAGGCTTCAGCCAGTTCGCATAGGTGGCACGCGGAGGTGCCGTATAAGATAAGCTTTTCTACCGCCATATCAGAGCAACCGGAAAACCATATTCACCTGTCCCAGTGACACCTTGTCTCCGTCACGCAAGCGCCCTTGAGACTCCTTTCGCCCGTTGATTTTTAACCCGTTGGTTGAGTCTGTATCCTTGATTTCCCACGCGCCATTGGCAAACTGCAGCAACGCATGCTGGCCACTTACGCTGGGATCGGTTAGCGGAAACTGGCATTTCGCGCTGCGACCAATTGTCCAGCGCTGAACCTCTTTTTTAGGAATCAGACCCACGACACGCGACTTATGATTGCCAGAGGTAATCACCAAAGCGGCGCTTACCTTGCGATCTTTTGGCAGGCACTGGTCAAGGAGCTGATCAATCTTCTCTTTTGAAAATACGTTGGCTGAAAACGTGTGGCCGCCCTCCTCGGCTTCGGCCCAGTCTGCAGGCAAGGGAAAGGCCTGATGGAAAGCCGTTTCACTACCAACATCTTGCTCTTCTTCTATAACAATTGAGGACGACTCAGGAACTTGGCTGGAACTATCGAGGTTACGCATGACCAGTGTGGAGCTGCCACTTTCCGGAGCTACAACGTGGTAGGCCGCTGAATCAAACTTCACCACATCACCCGGTTTTAGGTGTGTTGGCGCATCGATCTGACGCTTATTAACAAAAGTACCGTTGGTCGACCCCAAGTCTTCAAGGATGACGTTATCGTCAGTCACTGTGATTTTTGCGTGGTTTCTGGACGGGTAGCCATTGCTCACAATCAGATCACATTCCGGGCTTCTCCCAATGGTGTAGCTTGCGCCACTTAGCATCGCAAACTCTTCGCCATCGCTGACCGATACCAAGAGATACTTCGTTGTCATTACCCCGCCCCCAAGCTCACGTAACACGTGCTTTAAAATTGTTCCAGGCAGTATATCTCAAACCAGCCACACAATTAAAAACGCCCGACGTTAAGCCGGGCGTTTTTAAGCGCTGTAAACGTCAATCAGAGATCGTAACCCGACTCGTTATGACCAACGATATCCAAGCCCTCGGTCTCCTCTTCGGGCGACACTCGCAAACCAGTGATCAACTGCACAGCTTTGAGCAGAATAAAACTAACCACAGCGGTGTAGGCGATAGTAACCACAATACCAATTAGCTGAACCTTGACCTGAGAACCCATTGTCACGCCATCTGCGTAGCCCTGACCACTGAACAATCCGAGCTGGTCGCTGGCAAAGATACCGGCCATAAATGTACCGAGAATCCCGCCCACGCCATGCACCGGAAACACGTCAAGAGAATCATCGATTTTCAATACCTGCTTTAAAGTCATCGTCGCGTAGAAGCAGACGATGCCGGCACTGATACCAATGACCAACGCTCCCGCCGGTCCCACATAGCCCGACGCAGGCGTGATGGTACCCAAACCCGCGACCATACCAGTCACCGCACCCAGGGCACTGGGCTTGCCAAAGCGAATCCACTCTATGCTTAACCAGGTAAAGGCACCGGCTGCTGCCGATAAATGCGTCACCAGCATCGCCATAGTCGCATCGCCATTGGCCGCCAGTGCACTACCGGCATTGAAACCGAACCAGCCAACCCACAGCATGCCAGCGCCGGTCATTGTCATCGTAAGATTATGAGGAGGCATAGCCGTTGTCGGGAAGCCATTGCGATTACCCAGCACAAGCGCAGCAACCAGCGCTGCAACACCCGCTGTAATGTGCACAACAACACCACCTGCAAAATCCAGCAGCCCCAGCTCTGCCAGCCAGCCGCCGCCCCACACCCAGTGCGTTACCGGGGCGTAGACCACCAGCAGCCACAGCGCCGAAAATAGAACGACGGCGGAAAAACGCATACGCTCGGCAAAGCCGCCTACTATCAGCGCTGGCGTAATAACAGCAAAAGTCATCTGAAACATGACAAACAGGGTTTCAGGAATATCGCCAGCCAAGGTATCTTCGCCTACCCCTGCAAGGAATGCACGAGCACTAAGGCTACCCATAAAACCGTTGCCCTCGGTAAACGCGATACTGTAACCGACCACAAACCACAACACTGACGCTACGCAGGCAATGGTAAAGCACTGCATCAGGACGCTTAGCACGTTCTTGTTGCGCACCAGACCGCCGTAAAACAGCGCCAGCCCCGGCAGGGTCATAAACAGTACCAGTGCCGTCGAGGTCAATATCCAAGCGGTATTTGCGCCATTCAACTCATCCGCCATCACGGAACTCGATGCCACCAGTGCCAACATCGCGGCTGCAAACCGGCACGAACCATTCACTATATTTCTCATCGCTCTCCCCAGAACATTAAGCGCACCACATGAGTGCATAATAGAAGAAAAAACCCAATTTTGGTGCACTTGCACCTTAATGAGTAGTCTCGACACGTCGATGCAGCCCGCACACTTTTTGCACATGAAAGCGTCGTGTACCCGTTAAAACCCGAGGTCAGGTCTTACCTGACCCCGAAAAGCGCACAATATCGGCTCACTGCATCGCGCAATGATCCCCTTTGGTGCAATATGTGTGCCACCAAGGTGCGCGCCAAACCAGCACCTGCAGGCCGACAATTACCGACTTTTCATTTGAGGCGTAGCCAGTCATGGTTTAAATTTTTATGCTGGAGAAGTTAAAAGAATTAAACCACAGGCACGCGCAGCGACTGCAAAGTTAAGGATTATCATGGCGTTATTTTCCAAGCCCACAGCCCGGGCATTGGCCATAATCGATTTACTGACAGCCAACCCACAGGAATCCTTTGGTCTTACCGACATCACCCGCAAGCTGGGCCTTAACAAGGCCACCTGCCATGCCATTCTGACCACCATGTCTCATTACGGCTTTCTGATTCAGGACCCGCGCAGCAAAGCCTACCGATTAGGGCCCAATATCGTTGCAGCCGGCAACGCCGCTCACGCCCTGTTTCCTGTACTCGAATATGCCCGCGCTGAACTGGAAGCCCTGTCACAATCGGCAGGACTGGGCTGCGGTGCCGCCGGCCGCAGTGGCCGCAACATTGTTTTACTGGCTCACTATGGCCACTCCAACCCAGTCCATTCGCCATTCCAATTGGGCATGCGCCTGCCATTTATGGCGCCTTTGGGAGCCAGCTTTATTGCCTGGTCCCCGGCAAAGCAACTGGAAAGCTGGCTGGATAGCGGTGAACAGCAGCTCGGTGGGACACTTGACGAAAAGCTTGACCAGCAGCTGCGCATTTCGGTGATTGCCATCCGCGCCCGAGGCTTTGAAGTCACCCTACGCACCGAGGCCGAAGAACAATTGAACGCCGACCTCACCCGCTTACGCGGAATATGGGATCTGAACGCACTGGAAGAGGTTACCGGCAACTATCAACGCGCCCTATTGCAGTCACACTATCACCTGGACCGGATTGACCCGACCACCCGCTACCCGGTCTGCAATATCACTGTTCCTGTATTTGGATACGATCAATTACCTGAACTTATCTTTTCAAGCGGCTCTTATAGTCGCGACCTGAGCGGCCAGGAAATACTGGATATCGCAGAACAGCTCAAATCTGCAGCAGAGCGTGCGCGGCAAGCAGCCGCGCGCGCCTACAATCGCCCACAAAGGTAATGCGCACCATGACGAGGACAGTAGCGATTGAGGCGGCCACGCAGTACCATGCCATCGCCATGCTGTACTGCCAGAAGCATCAATCGTGACTCGCACCGCCAGTAAACAACCCCTAAAAGACTCCATGCCGATGAAGGCATTTCGCTCACTGCTGCGGGTGGTTGCCAACCACGGTTACAGCGTCGACGAAGTGCTCGAGACCATCGGCCTCCAATACAACCCACTACTACCCGAATATCAGCACCTCACCGATATCCCCACCCGGCTGTACAGCAAACTCTATCGGCAACTGATGATCATGCTTCAAGATGAAGCCTTTGGCATGATGACGCCGGACCGCGCGCCGCCCGGAACCTTCCGCATGATGTGCCTTTTTATTGTGCACTGCCGAACTTTACAGCAGGCGATAGAACGCTATGCCGAATTTCTAGACTACTTCGATCAGTTTCGCAGCAGCACCGTGCGCCGACGCCAGCCCATTAGCGAACTGAATGACAAAGGACTGGCAAGGCTGCGTTTCGACAACCCGAATATGCCGGCTGGCACCGACAATCCGGCATCCGAAGCCTCTACTCTGTATATGATGTACCGACTATTCAGCTGGTTTGTCGGACAAAACCTACCGCTGCACTCGGTACAACTCGTTGGCGGTGACCAACGTCTGATCAGTGAATACGAACCATTGTTCGACGCCCCCATAGAACTGAACCAGCCCGAATACACCCTCACGCTTACCAAGGACAGTCTCGCCATGCCGCTCGTGCAGACTGAAAGTACTCTCCATGAATTTCTGCGCACGGCGCCCTACCCCCTTATTAGCCGCCGCAAAACACTAAATGCCGGCGAATATCAGGAAAAAGTAAAAGCTATATTTGCTCATGAACTAGGATCGGAAATACCTTCCGCACAAGTGATTGCGGACCATCTCAACATGTCGGTTCGGACCTTGCACCGACACCTTCAAAAGGAAGGCACCAGTTATCAGCAGCTCAAGGACGACTTCCGCAAAGATGCCGCAATCACCTATATGAATCGACGGGAGCTGAGTATCAACGCGATCGCCCTGTTAATGGGCTTTCAGGATAGCAGTGCGTTTCATCGCTCATTCAAAAAATGGACTGGCATGTCTCCGGGACAATATCGCCAGCAACTGGGAACCCCCTCGTAATGCCAACAGATTCCAGCGAATACCGCTCACGCAAACAGTTCTACGACCAGATGCTGACCATCTATGGGCGCAAACCGGTATTAGAAGCCCTTAGCGACAGCACGCTGCCGGCTTACAAACTGCACCTTGCAGACAGCAACCGCGACGATGGCATTATCTCGGAGATCAAACGCGTGGCAGATTCGCGCGGCATTACCGTGGCTTATCATTCCCGTCAGGCCCTGTCACGCATCTCGCGCAACGGCAAGCAGGATCAGGGGGTAGCCCTCGACCTGCAACTGCCCAGCTACCGTGATTACCAGACGCTTTTGACATCAGAGAAGTCGAACCAGCGCCTGATCGCATTGGACAGAATTACCAACCCGCAAAATCTGGGAATGATTATTCGCAGTGTTGCGGCCAGCGGAATAACCGGACTGATCTTACCGAAAAACGGTTGCGCCAGCCTATCACCGCTGGTCGCCAAAGCCAGCGCCGGCACACTGTTCAAAGCCCCAATTTATTACTGCGACGAGCTCGGGGCCTGCCTCGAAGCGCTGGCTAACGCTGAGTTTTCACTGGCAACCCTTTCTTCCCATGCAAAACAATCTCTACTCGACCACCAACCAGCTCAGCGCTCCGTTTACGTACTGGGCAATGAAACAGATGGCGTTTCAAGCGGGATAGCCAAGCGCTGCGCGGTACAACTAGCCATACCCATGCACAACGGTGTAGAGTCGTTAAATGTTGCGATTACTGCCGCACTCATTGCATTCTATCAACGCCCCTGACTTCCAATTTTCCAAGGGGGCGGCTTGTCGGCTAGCCGTTTTAGCGCATAAGTGGTGCGGCCTCTATAATGCGTTAAGGTGTCAAGTTATGGCACCTTGCATCATCAACAACAAAAATAATGTTTATAAACTTATGGATTTGGAGAATACCCAACATTAACCGTAGACTCATTTACACTGATGACCAGGTCAGCCTTGGCTCATCCGTAAATAGCCATAAGTAGACTGGGGGTAGTATGAGCAAACTGTCCATGATGGACTTGGCCTTTTTTCTGACCGAAACGGAAGCCAGCCCCAAGCATATTGGCGGGTTGATGATATTTCGTAAGCCAAAAAATGCATCACCGGATTTTGCTCGCCAACTTTACACAGAGCTGCTGGCCACCGCCGATCAGGTTAAAGCACCGTTCAACCAGATCATTCACTGGTCGCGATTTGGGCTTCCGGAATGGCGCACCGCCACCGACTTACGCATGGAAGATCATGTTTTCTACCGGGAACTCCCGGCACCAGGCAATCGCCGGGTGCTCAATCGCCTTGCCGGTGAGCTACACACCCCCAAGATGGATCGCAGCCGGCCAATGTGGGAATTTCATATTCTCGACGGCATGGATGACAACCGCTTCGCCGTGTATACACGACTGCACCACGCCTATGCCGACGGCGTAACGATTACCCGCTGGACCATTCGAAGCTTTTCCGAATCCGCAAAAACCAGAAAGCTGACACCCGTCTGGTCGGTGCCCTCTGACCGCTCGCCACGTGACCGCCAGTCGTTCTCGTTCAAAACCATTGCGAAACTACTACTACGCAAATCACGAGACCAGGCAAAAATGCTGGCCGGGCTGTCAAAGCTGAGTGCCCAGTTAGTGCTGGAACAGGTACATCTCACCAAAAATGCAGTTGCAGTACCTTTCAAGCTCCAGCACAAAACCGTCTTGACGGGACAGGTGTCTGCCGGCCGCCAGGTATCGACCGCAACCGTACCAATGGAACGGGTCAATCGTTTACGCAAGTTGACACGATCCACCCTTAATCATATTGCTCTAACTTGCATTGATGGCGCCTTACACCGCTACCTCGAGGAATGCGGCAGTGACCTCGAAGAACCGATCACCATACAAATGCCTGTCAACCTGCGCGCAGAAGGCGACGAAGAAGGCGGCAACAGAATAGGCATTGTCCTGGTGGATCTGGCGCGTAAAACCACTGACCCCTATGAGCGGCTGCGCGAAATCGGCTTTACCCTACGCAATGTTCGCTATCAGGTTGACGGTGTTGCAGCTTCTTCTGTAATCGCTTATACACTAACGCTGGGAATATTTGCACAGCTTGCAGAATTGCTGAAGATGAGCGATGTACTTCCTCCGTTAGGAAACACTTTGGTGTCGAATGTACCCGGCCCAAGAAAGGCACTGTATATGCGGGGTGCCAAACTCGAAGAAAGCTACCCGATCAGTGCGCTTACGCCGAGCAACCATATGAATATCACCCTGTACAGCTACGACCAGCACTTACATTTTGGACTGGTGGCGTCACACGCCTTGCCCAACCTGGACACACTCGGCGGCTATATACACGACGCATTCAAAGAATTAGAAGATGCAGTAAATGCCTACCGCTAGATCAGAACCGAACAACTGATCGTTAGCGAATCGCGATGGAATATAAACAGTAACAACAACATTCAGTACCGAGGAGCAGCGCATGAACTACTTTGTTACCGGCGGAACCGGATTTATCGGCCGATTCCTGATTCAAAACCTGTGCAAGCGCGACGGCACTATCTACGTGTTAGTGCGCAAAAGTTCAAAACACAAAATCGAAAAACTGATAGAACAATGCGGCGTCGATAAAAGCAAAATCGTTGCGGTTACTGGTGATCTGGGGAAGAAGCGTCTCGGCATTACCCCCAAAGACATGAAAAACCTCACAGGCAATATTGACCACTTTTATCATCTGGGCGCCATTTACGACCTGAAGGCCGACGCCGAGAGCCAAGAAATTGCCAATGTCGAAGGCACCCGCCACGCCGTAAGCTGCGCCGAACAAATGCAGGCAAAGTGTTTCCATCTGGTAAGTTCGATTGCCGCCGCCGGCATGTACCGAGGCACCTTCCGCGAAGACATGTTTGAAGAAGCCGAAGGTCTGTCACACCCCTATTTTCGTACCAAGCATGTCAGCGAAGGCATTGTCCGCAATGAGTGCTCGATCCCCTGGCGCGTCTATCGTCCATCAATGGTGGTGGGGCACTCGAAAACCGGCGAAATGGACAAAATCGACGGCCCCTATTACTTCTTCAAGGTCTTGCAGAAATTCCGCCGCATGCTGCCGCCCTGGGTTTCTCTGATTGGCATTGAAGGCGGTCAGATGAATATCGTGCCCGTAGATTTCGTGGCCGACGCACTGGATCACATTTCCCACAAACCCAAGCTCGACAATACCTGCTTTCACCTGACCGACCCCAACGGGGCGCGCGTGGGCGAGGTACTGAACATATTTGCCGAAGCCGGACACGCACCAAAAATGGCGCTGCGAATCGACACCCGCATGTTTGCGTTTATACCGGATAGCATCCGCGGCATGCTTGGAAATCTGCCACCCATAAAACGCATCATGCAAGCGGTACTCGGCGATTTCGGCATTCCGGCTGACGCCCTGCGCTTTGCCAATATGCCCACCCGTTACGATACACGGGAAACAGAACGCGCTCTGAAAGGCAGCGGTATCACTGTGCCCCGCCTTCAAGATTATGCCCCGGCCATCTGGGATTACTGGGAACGCCACCTCGACCCGGGTCTCTTTAAAGACCGCACTCTGAAGGGGAACGTTTCAGGCAAGGTGGTTGTCATCACTGGCGCCTCCTCTGGCATTGGCAAGGCTGCCGCGCTGCAACTGGCAGAAGCCGGCGCCCAAGTGGTGCTGGTTGCCCGCAGTACCGAAAAGCTTGCAGAAACCCAGTCTGAAATCAAAGCGCTGGGCGGCACCTCATTTGCTTACAGCTGCGATGTGTCTGATCTGGACTCCTGTGACAACCTGGTTGAGACCGTACTGAAAAACCACGGTCACGTGGATGTATTGATCAACAATGCCGGGCGTTCCATCCGTCGCTCACTGGAGCTGACCTTCGACCGTTTTCACGACTTTGAGCGCACTATGCAGCTCAATTATTTCGGCGCAATACGTCTGATCATGGGGTTTGCTCCCTCAATGCTGGAACGCAAACAAGGGCATGTCATCAACATTTCCTCTATCGCTGTTATTGTCGGCACGTCACCGCGCTTCTCAGCATACGCTGCCTCCAAGTCAGCACTGGACGCGTTCTCGCGCAGCGCGGCAGCAGAGTTTTCGGACCGCAATATTGCCTTTACCACAATCAACATGCCGCTGGTACGCACGCCCATGATCGGGCCAACCTCGATCTACCAGGCCGTGCCAACCCTGACGCCCGAGGAGGCGGCCAATATGATTGGCGAAGCCATCGTGAAACGCCCCAAACGGATCGCCACGCCACTGGGCATTACCATGCAAGTGCTCAATGCCTTGATGCCAAAAGCAACCGAGATCATCATGAACATGGTGTTCAAAACCTTCCCGGATTCTGCTGCTGCCAAAGGAGATGGTACCGAGACTGGCACCGAGCCCTCATCGGAGCAGGTGGCACTGGCTGCGGTGCTCAAGGGTATCCACGTTTAACCCAGCACTCTCGGAAGGACGGGCTAGTCACCCGTCCTTCTCTCCTTTCTTTTCTCAAACCGCCAACAAAAAAAAGGCGCCATACGGCGCCCAAAGGATGCGATCTCCAAGGAGATCTGTCGAGAAATCAAGCGTCCTCTTCTTCTACCGCCGCCGCAGCCTCGCCATTTTCAACCGGCTTGGCACTGGGCAGTAACGCTGCGCGAATACCTGCTTCAATTTCATTGGCAATTTCAGGGTGCTCTTTCAGATAGTTAGCCGCATTGGCTTTACCTTGACCGATTTTATCGCCTTTGTAGGCATACCAAGCACCAGACTTGTCGACCAGCCCTTGTTGCACACCCAAATCGATGATTTCACCCATGCGATAAATACCCTGACCGTACATGATCTGGAATTCCGCCTGCCGGAAAGGGGGCGCCACTTTGTTCTTGACGACTTTTACCCGTGTTTCGTTACCGACCACTTCCTCACCCTGCTTGATCGCCCCAATGCGACGGATATCGAGCCGCACCGACGAGTAGAACTTGAGGGCATTACCCCCGGTCGTGGTTTCTGGATTGCCGAACATCACGCCGATCTTCATCCGGATCTGGTTAATAAAGATCACTGTGCTGTTGGACTTGTTGATGGTGCCGGTCAGTTTGCGCAGAGCCTGGCTCATGAGACGGGCTTGCAGACCCACGTGGCTATCGCCCATCTCGCCTTCAATCTCCGCCTTGGGTGTCAGCGCCGCGACCGAGTCGATTACAATCAGGTCTACCGCACTGGAGCGCACCAGCGTTTCCGCGATTTCCAGCGCCTGCTCGCCAGTGTCGGGCTGAGACATCAGCAAGTTATCCAGGTCCACACCCAGCTTTTCTGCGTAGCTCGGGTCGAACGCGTGCTCAGCATCGATAAAGGCACACACGCCGCCTTTTTTCTGACTTTCAGCAATCGCGTGCAGCGTCAGGGTGGTTTTACCACTGGACTCAGGCCCGTAGATCTCGATAATTTTACGACGTGGCAAGCCGCCCACGCCCAGCGCGACGTCCAGCGCCAGCGACCCTGTGCTGATAACAGGCACTGCCACGCGCTCTTGCTCACCCATGCGCATGATTGAGCCCTTGCCGAACTGACGCTCGATTTGCGACAACGCTGCACTCAGCGCTTTCTGCTTGTTATCATCCATAGTGGCCCCCGAAGTTTAAGCAATAGAGTGATTTGGTATACAGTATTCAACCTGTATATATAATCAGTATATCCGGCGACACTGTCAACCGTTGACAGTAACTTTTTTGCAGCGTACCCACCGCACCACAATTCCTGCCCAGACCTTTGCCCTGCAGCCGGCCGGCCCGTACAATCGCACCCTTCAGCAACCAACCATCATCAGTATAAAAATCCATGAGTAGCGCCACGGCCAGCCGCCAAGAACAGCACACCCCCATGATGCAGCAGTATCTCAAGATCAAGGCAGAGCACCCTCGCGAGCTGGTGTTTTACCGCATGGGGGATTTTTACGAGCTGTTTTTCGATGATGCCAAAAAGGCAGCCGAACTGCTCGATATTACCCTGACCGCCCGCGGCAAGTCAGCCGGCGAGCCAATTCCGATGTGCGGCGTACCTTTCCATGCCGCCGAGTCCTACCTGGCGCGCCTGGTTCGCAAAGGCCAGTCGGTAGCCATTGCAGAGCAGATTGGCGACCCGGCCACCAGCAAAGGGCCGGTGGACCGACAAGTGGTGCGCGTAGTCACTCCGGGCACCGTCAGCGATGAAGCCCTACTCGAAGCCCGCCGCGACAACCTGCTGGTGGCTGTTCACGCCCATAACAACATCTTTGGTATCGCCTGCCTGGATATCAGTAGCGGCCGCTTTGTCGTGCTGGAAGCCGACGGCGAAGACGCCCTGCTGGCAGAAATCCAGCGGCTTAACCCCGTTGAATTGCTGGTTAATGAGTCGCTATCCCTAAGCCGCTTGGAATCCCGCAGTGGCTTTCGCCGCTGCCCGCCCTGGGAGTTTGAGTTGGAGACAGCCAACCGGCTACTGAACCAGCAGTTTGGCACTAAAGATCTACAGGGTTTTGGCTGCAGCGAATTGACCGTCGCTCTGGGGGCCGCCGGCTGCCTGCTACAGTACGCCCGCGAGACCCAGCGCACTGACCTCCCCCACATTCGCGGCATTCAGCACGAAAACCGCAGCGACAGCGTTGCCATCGACGCCGCCACCCGCCGCAATCTCGAGCTCGACATCAACCTTAACGGCAGCGAAGACAACACTCTTTATTCGGTGCTCGGAACCACCCGCACCAGCATGGGCGGGCGCCTGCTGCGACGTTGGCTGCACCGCCCACTGCGCGACCTCCACACACTGCAAGGTCGCCAACAAAGCATTGCCAGCCTGCTGCAGGATTTCCGCTTCGATCCGGTGCGTGAGGAACTCAAGCAGATCGGCGACATGGAGCGAATACTCGCCCGGGTTGCGCTGCGCTCTGCGCGCCCGCGTGACCTGACCCGCCTGTGCCGATCGCTGACGGCCGTACCCACCCTGGTTTCGCAACTGCGCGCCATCGACAACCAGCATTTGCAGGAACTGGCCGATCGCCTCGGCGAGTTTCCGGAACTTACTGATTTGCTGGAGCGCGCGCTGGTCGATAATCCGCCAATGGTCATCCGCGACGGCGGCGTGATAGCCCCTGGCTTTGACGCCGAGCTAGACGAGCTACGCGACATCAGCACCAACGCTGGTGATTTTCTCGTACAGCTGGAAACCCGCGAGCGTGAGCGCACAGGTCTCAGCACTCTCAAAGTTGGCTACAACCGTGTACACGGTTACTACATTGAAATCAGCCGTTCCCAAGCTACCGACGCTCCGGTTGAATATACCCGCCGTCAGACCCTGAAAAATGCAGAGCGCTTTATCACCCCAGAGCTTAAGGAATTTGAGGACAAGGCCCTGAGCAGCAAAAGCCGGGCTCTGGCCAGAGAAAAAGGACTCTACGAAGACCTCCTGGAAACCCTGAACGAGGCCCTGCTGCCACTGCAGACATGCGCTGAGGCGGTTGCCGAGCTGGATGTGCTGGCGACCCTCACGGAGCGCGCCATCGCGCTGGATCTCTGCCAACCCGAATTGATGGCGGAGGGCGAAATTCATATCGAGGGTGGTCGCCACCCGGTTGTGGAGTCGGTGCTGGAGAGCCCCTTTATCGCCAACGACACCCGATTTGACGCACAGCGCCGCATGCTGGTGATCACTGGCCCCAACATGGGCGGTAAATCAACCTATATGCGGCAAACGGCCTTGATCGTGTTGCTTGCCCATATTGGCAGCTTTGTGCCGGCAAAAGCCGCTCGCATTCCCATGGTTGACCAAATTTTCACCCGCATAGGCTCATCCGACGACCTTGCAGGTGGTCGCTCCACGTTTATGGTGGAAATGACCGAAACCGCGAATATCCTGAACAATGCGACAGAGCGCAGTCTGGTACTGATGGACGAAGTCGGCCGAGGCACCAGCACCTTTGACGGCCTGTCGCTGGCCTGGGCCTGCGCCGTCAGGCTAGTTGAAGAAGTCCGTGCATTCACCCTGTTTGCCACCCACTACTTCGAGCTGACGGCCCTGCCAGAGCAATACCCGACGGCCGTCAACGTGCACCTGGACGCAACAGAACACGAAGATCACATTGTCTTTCTCCACGCGGTACAGGATGGTCCAGCTAATCAGAGCTATGGCTTGCAGGTCGCCAAACTGGCAGGAATACCGCCCAGCGTGATTCAAAATGCCCGGCGCAAACTTGCCCAGCTGGAGCAGAAGGTATCACCCGTACCCGTCAACGGCGCCAGCCCGGCCCAGCCGGATCTGTTCTCGGCGGCTCCCGAGCCGAGCCCGGCCCTCGAAGCTTTGAAGGAACTGGATCCGGACGACCTTTCGCCCCGGCAGGCACTGGATGTGCTCTATCGTCTAAAAACACTCGAAAAAAGCTGACCGCTTTTGTTACTGATTGTTAGGTATTGAGTGGTACCCATTTCCATTTGAGGTGGTAGAATAGCCGCCTTCAAAGACCTGCGGTCATTTTCAGACAGGATTAAAGAGGCGGCGTATGACATTTGTAGTTGGGGAAAACTGCATCAAGTGCAAGCACACAGACTGTGTAGAAGTCTGTCCAGTGGATTGTTTTTATGAAGGCCCAAACTTTCTGGTCATTCACCCCGACGAGTGCATCGATTGCGCGCTGTGCGAGCCCGAATGCCCGGTAGACGCTATTTTCTCGGAAGATGAGTTGCCCGAAGACCAGCAGGTGTTTTTGGAATTGAATGCCGAGCTGTCAGAAATCTGGCCGAACATCACTGAAATGAAAGAACCCCCGGCGGATGCCGAAGAGTGGGCTGGCGTGGAAGGGAAACTGAAGTACCTGGAACGCTAACCCCCCACATAAAAAAAGCGGCGCTAGCGCCGCTTTTTTCGTCTTCGCCCGGCAACTCTCGCCCGGCTCCGTTTTTCCGGTACAAGCCGCTAGCTGAATATTGCCTCCTGGTCAACGCCCCGACATTCGAACAAGGTACGCAGGGTTTTCAGCCCTTCCACCTGAATCTGGCGCACCCTCTCGCGAGTCAAGCCTATTTCAGCCCCAACTTCTTCAAGCGTTGCCGGCTCATGGCCGCGTAAACCAAAGCGCCTTGCCAAAACCTCTCGCTGCTTTTCGTTAAGCTCTTCCAGCCAGCTATCCAAGGCTACTTTTAGATGATCGTCCTGCAACCAGTCAGCGGGATCTCGTGCATTGTCGTCTGCCAGCGAATCGAGTAAGGGGCGGTCAGAATCCCAGCCCATCGGCACGTCTACAGAGCCGACTCGCTCGTTCAGACCAAACATTTTCTGGATTACCTCGACCGGCTTGTCGACATGCTCTGCTATTTCCTCCGGCGTTGGCTCGTGATCTAGCTGCTGGGTCAACTCACGCGCAGCGCGCAAATAGATATTCAGCTCTTTCACAACATGGATGGGCAGACGAATTGTTCTGGTTTGGTTCATCAAAGCCCGCTCGATGGTCTGGCGAATCCACCACGTGGCGTAAGTTGAAAAACGAAACCCGCGTTCCGGATCAAATTTTTCTACGGCGTGAATAAGCCCCAGGTTACCCTCCTCAATCAGATCCAAAAGGGTCAACCCGCGATTAGAGTAGCGGCGTGCGATTTTAACCACCAACCGAAGATTGCTCACAATCATGCGCTTGCGACCCGCGGCGTCACCCTTCCGGGCTAAGCGCGCGTAGTACACTTCTTCTTCAGCGGTCAATAATGGAGAATAACCAATTTCGTTGAGGTACAGCTGGGTCGCATCTAGCTCTCCCTGACTTACACGACGACGTTTTTTCGGGCCGTCGGTACACTCCTTGCGATCAGAATCCTGTGTTGCGAGAACTTCTACGGGGTTTACAGTTTTATCTACGGCAAAATCGTCAGCGTCTGCTTTCATGACAGCATCCTTCTACTCCGTGCCTTCTTATTTGTGCCGACAAGTCTATCGCCCGGCTAGCACAAGTCCTTCCCCCTACCTACTTCCTTCCTTTGGTAACAGCGCCACCGGGTCTACCGGCTTACCATCTTTTCGAATTTCAAAATGCAGTTTCACACCGTCTGTGCCGGTGTCGCCCATACGAGCAATCACCTTCCCCTGCTTTACCTGATCGCCCTCCTTAACTAACAAACGGTTATTATGGGCGTATGCGCTCAGGAACCGTTCATTGTGTTTCACAATAAGTAACTTGCCATAACCCACCAAGCCACTGCCCGCGTACACTACAACCCCATCTGCAGCAGCACTTACAGGCTGCTCCATATTACCGGCGATATCAATACCCTTATGAGCGAACTGGGAAGCACTGAACCCTCTTAATAGCTTACCTTTGACTGGCCACACCCACTCCCCAGTGAAGCTCTCAGGCACTGGCTTAGGCATGGTGGAAGCAACAGTAGATTTCTTCTGAACAGGTGCGGAGCGCGGCGGCGACGACGATACTTTCGGCGCGGACGGGGTCTTTGAAACCGACGGGGTGCTGGCTTGTGTAATCGTACTAGTTACCGGCGCCGTATTGCCAACCACATTGTCGACAAGGCGCAATGTCTGACCCGGGAAAATTGACGCTCCACCTCTGACTCCGTTAGCAGACGCTAACCCCCGGTAGTCCAGACCGTAGCGAAAGGCGATGGAATACAAGGTATCACCTCGCTGCACCACATAGTTTTCCGGGGTTCGTTCAGGCGGCGAATGCAAATCAACAACAGGCGCG
>NZ_JBVBUV010000008.1:0-77940 GCF_057445395.1 Litorivivens sp. | reverse complement strand
GAGTCTTGTGGTGTGGGCTATGACCAAGGCGTTAATACAGCGCAGTTTGTGCTGGGTGCGCCGCCGGAGTCGGCCAGCGCTGACAGCCTGCTGATTAATTTCGTCGGTGGCTCAGAGCGGCTCAGCGAGGGCGATATTGTGGTGCACTCCACCCTGTCTGCCTGTGGGGTTCACTGCAACCCCTTTGTCAGTATGGAAACCACGATGATGCTTAAGGAGCACATCACCGAGCAATATGGGGTTCCCGTGCAGTTTATCGGCACCAACGGCTCCGGCGCTGCATTGCAGCAATACAATGCAGCAAACAATGCGCCGGGCCTGCTGACCGCCGCGCTGCCCACCGCGACATTTACCGATATCGCCAGTACAGCCATGACAGTGACCGACTGTGGCCTGTTGATTAACTATTTTGATAAAGATCCCGTTACTTGGGGAGACCCTCGTAAACAAGCCGCGGTTACCGGGCATACAGAGGCGACCAGTATTACGTTACAAACCTTTGGTGCACCACAGGGCCTCGCAACGCGGATCTGCGAAAGCTGGGTAACGACCTTCTTCGACCGGGTAAAGCCCTCAGAGGGTTGCGACCACGTGCCTACTGCTGACCGCTATGATGCAGCCACCAATCCCAGCGGTGTTCGCTGCACCATTCAGGATGCTAATGTGAACTGGCTGGGTATTGATCCTGCGACTGGCTTTGCGCGTCGTCCGCTTGATAATGAGGGGGTGCAGTACGGACTGACGGCTTTGCGCGATGGCGTCATTACGCCGGAGGAGTTTCTTGACCTCAATGCGAACATCGGCGGTCTGGATATTGATGGTAACTTTACGGCTGATCAGCCTGGCGCAGTGAAGGGACGCCACGCGATGGCCCCGGAGCTGGTCGGCCTGCTCTATCGCATCGGTCAGGTGATTGGGCGCGGCTCCTTGGCCGAAACGCCAATTATTGATATTGCTCCATATCTGGACCTTATCCCGCAAATGAATATTCACGAAACGGTTCGCCCGTTCAATGTGCGCGCCCGGCGGGCCTTGCAAAATGCGCGGGCAGATCAGGATATTACTCGCGTTATCTGGCGCGGCACCCTGACCCAGCCGGATGTATTTGAGCAGATCGACGCGTGGACTGAGAACCTGAGTGGGTTGACCCCTAGTGGTAACCGCGTCAAGGATGTGGCGGCGGCGCGTCCCGCCGATGTTGTGGATACCTGCAGCTTTTCAACTACCGGTGGTCAGCTGGACTTTCCAGATGCCCTGCGCTTACCACTGGGGGGCAATGTGCACTTGATTCCAGGTGCCGGGGTGCCAGGTGGCGGTCAGTCTTTCTCTGTTAACGCGGCAGAAACCTGGAATGCAGACGGCAGTGGTACAGGCCCCTGTGCCAACCTGTTGCCGGTGGTAAAGACTCCGCGCATTGCCGCGGATATGCCTATGTCCGACGATGTGCTCAAGTGTCAGTTGAAATCGGTGGCGCAAGCAGTATCGGATGGCGACTACGCTGGCCGCCTCAATTCCAACCATATCGCTACACTCAAAACCATCTTTCCGGAAGGTGTGTGTGACTACAGCAAGCCGGGGGTTGGCGACCTGCTATCGACGCAGCGCAGTATTCGCTGGCCTACTATCGGCGGCAGCACGCTGTTAACGAATAATGGAAAACTGGCTCCGAAAAGCCTGCAATGGCGCGCGGTACGATCTCGGGCGGAGCCCTAATCCGTTTGGATTATCTGTGCGACTTTGGAGTGATTGTGCGGCTATTATCTGCAAACTAGATGGGAACATGCTATTTTCGTAAAAGCGGCGTAAAGCGCCGCTGAGCGGCCTCTAGCTGCGTTTTTATCACTTTGCTGGCAGACTGGTTACACCGTTGTAGCTCGTCGACACTCAGTAAAAATAATAATGAGGTTGGTATGAAGAAGACGTTCCCCCTGGCACTGGTGACCAGTGCCGTAGTGCTGTCACCACTTTCTGTCCAGGCTCAACCAGCGGAATCCTCGCCTGGCACCAGCAAGGCCAAACCTTCTGCGGCGCTTGAAGAGGTCATTGTTACCGCCCGTCGCCGGGCCGAAAATATTCAGGAAACCCCCATCGCGGTTACCGCGATCAGCGGCGAGGCACTGCGCGATCAGGGTATCGTAAATACCAGCGAGCTCACCAAGAGTGTGCCCAGCCTGCAGATCAATGAGGGCCAGTCGAACCAAATCTATATTCGCGGTATTGGCGAGCGTTCCGGCTTTGCCCGGGTTGACCCAACCGTGGGTGTCTATCTGGATGATCTATTTTTGCCACGCACCGACGGTCAGCTGCTTGATACTGTGGATGTGCGCAGTATCCAGGTGCTGCGTGGGCCGCAGGGCACCCTGTTTGGCAAGAACACGACCGGCGGCGCACTGGTGCTGACCCTTGAAAAGCCCAACGACGTTTATGAAGGTTACGTGGAAGGCGCGTTAGGCAATTATGAATCGCGTTCGCTACGCGCGGCCATCAACATTCCGATTACGGATAATTTTTACACCCGCACGGCGATCACCTACGACAAAGACGACGGTTTCTTGGAGGACAAGCATCAGGGAAAAACCTACTCGTCAACGGATCGCAAGGCCTTGGTGTTTCAAACCCGTTATGAAGGTGATAGCAGTCTCACCGTGGATACGCTCGCTTACCTAGGCAAAATCGATGAAGCTTTTCCCGCTATAAACTGTGATGTGGCCAGTGAAAATGGGTTATTTGCCGATGGCCTGTATGTGATGTGGGCCGGTGATACCGACCCCAGCAATCCAACCGCCTACAAGAAAAACTGTGAGGCGAATTCGCGTACCAAGGGTAACGTGGGTGACCTTGAAACCAACATGGGCGCAAACCCCAACCTGAAGAAAAAACTCGACACGATTCTGATCGGCGCCACTGCCCAGTGGGACTACAACGATGATGTGACCATGAAGGTTGTCTTTGGTGCCCGCAAGGAAACCGAGGGGCCTATTGCCTCCAGTGATAATGATGGCGGGCCGGAAAACTGGTCTGAAGCCCTAAATACCGATGACGGTGATCGCGACTCCTTCAGCCTAGAATACCAGGTCAATGGCACCGCCTTTGATAGTCGTTTGAGTTACACCGGCGGTCTGTTCTACATGCGTGAAACCAACTTTGAGCCATTTGCACTGCTGAGTAATTTTACTGGGCTGGATGCAGTCACGTTGGGTCAGCTGGCGGCTGGCCAGCTGCCCACGCGGCCCAATCCGGGTGGAACGCAACCCTTTGTAGGCATTCTTAGCGGTCCGCTTTCGATCTCCGAGTTCGATCTGGAAAACAACACCTTTGCGGCGTTCTTTCAGGGGTCGTACGACATAACGGACAATCTGCAATTTACCGGCGGCATTCGCTACACTGCTGAAAAAAGAAGCTCCGAACTGTCGCTGTATCAGGCGGATGTGGATGCGATTGAAGCCCGGGTCACGGGAGGTGTTTTCTTTTCACCCACAACCGGGAAGCCGATCACCTTTGGCCCCAATGCCGGCGGGTTTTTCCCCTGTCTGGCCGGCTGTGTCTGGGCAGACGACCCGGTCCGGGTGTTCCAGAACCAGTTTCTGGACAACAATGGCGATGGCATCCCGGATATCCCGATGAGTGCAGAGCCAACCTTTGTGGATAAGAAGGAAAAAACGTTCTCCAAAGTAACGCCTATGGTCTCGGTCTCCTACAACCTGCCGGGTGAGTGGCTGGACGACAGCGTGCTGGATTCGATGATGGTTTACGGCACCGTGAGCTCCGGTTTTAAGTCCGGTTTCTTTGAGCCCCGGTTGCTTGATGGCTTGCAGCAGGTCGATGCAGAGGAAGTGCTGAACCGCGAAGTTGGTTTTAAAATCGATGCCTTTGACCGCACCGTTCGATTCAATGTGGCGATGTATCACATGGATTTCGAGAACATGCAGTTGATCCAGGTGTCGACCGATTCTGGCGGCAATATCGCGGTTATTTTCCGCAATGCTGGTGAATCGACTATTACCGGTGCGGAAATGGAATTTACCTGGATGCCTTCTCCCATAGTCATGTTCAATGCATCGTTCAGTGACAACAACTATGAATTTCAGCAGTTCAAGGATAATGATCTGCTCAATGCGGTGGCGGGTAATTTCATTCCGGAAGATCGTACTGATGAAACCTTCCCTGCATCACCTGAAACGACAGCCTCTGTCGGTGCCCAGCTGATGATTCCCACAGACTTTGGCATGATCATTCCGCGCATTGACGTCAGTTACAAGAGCGAGATCTTTTTCGGGCTGGATGAAGGCTCATACAACCTCTACGAACGCGAAGGTATTGGTGGCTCGGACGCCTATACGCTGATCGATGCCAGGCTCTCATGGCAGAATAACGAAGGCGATACTACGGTGGCCGCGTTTGTTAAGAATGTAACCGATGAGCGCTATGTCGTAGGTACCGCTTCAGTCGCTGATTCGGTAAGCACTTTTAACCAGACCTACGGTGACCCGCGTCGGTTTGGTGTAATGGTGCGAAGGAGCTTCTAACGTGATGCTCGGGCCCGGGATGCCGGGCCTGCGGCGTTCCTTGTCAGAATTGCAGCGTGTTATTCCAGTATTGCCTGATTTCGGCCGGCGTTTTTACTCTGATACATCAGCATGTCAGCCTCATGAATCAGACCCTCTACGCTGGTGTTTTCATCGGGTATTAACCAGCGCGCGCCCGCACTGATAGTGACGCAGCGCGTCTCGGTTTCTGTGTATTCATGCTTGATGTTCAGCTCGCGAATTTTGCTTATTAATTTCTCGAGCAGCCTGTAGGACGTTTCTTTGTCCACCCCAAACCAGACGACAGCAAACTCTTCCCCGCCGATACGAGCAACCAGATCACCGCCGCGCCTTGCTGAGCCACGCATTGCTTGGGCTAAGTCTGCCAGGCAGCGATCGCCTTTAGGGTGCCCATAGTTGTCGTTGTAGGCCTTGAAGTGATCCACATCGATAACGACAAGCGTGAGTGGCCGCTTAGTACGCCGGGCATAGCGCAGCCGCTGCCGAAGCTCCTTGTGAAAGGCGTGTTTGTTGAGCAGCCCCGTTAAAGCGTCAAATGCCGTGATTTCTGCCAGCCAATCACGCCGTAGCCATGTTAATCGGTTGTAAAATTCGATTACCCAGCTGCCAAAGATCGCGGGCATCATCAGCAGTGCCATTGCATAAATGTCGGCCAGCATCGCGTCTTTTGGCTGCGAGGCTTGCAGTTCCAGATAGACGCTGCCGCCAAATACGAGAATTTGCACTGGCAGCATCAGCAGCCAGCGTACGCGACATAACAGCGTAGCCACAAACAGCGGTAGCAACGCAAAAGAGGGTGGGATGTGTATGCCCCACTGTGTTGCCAGGTGCCGTTCATAGATCATGCCGCCTGCGGTGATCGTTACTGCTATGACAATGGCGTATTCAGAGGTTCGCGGAAAACGTGCTGTCAGAAACAGTGCCACCATTAACGCCGGAATCATTACTTTCGCGGCTACGCCCACGCGCATAGCCATGTAGTCCGCTGGAATCACACTCAGCAGATAGTCGATGCAGAGAATGCTGCTGATCAGCATTACGCCAGCCACAAGTAGCCAGGCGCGACTGGCTTGGCGCGTTAAGTTGTTCTCCCGTGTAAAACGCCGTTCATGACCGCTATTAAAGCGAAGACGTATCAGCTCGTACTGATGCCGACTTGCCAGCTGTCGAATACGGTTAAACTCAGGCTGCGTCGCGTCAGGCATTGATCACCCGTGTCACAACACAGTTGCGGCCTTGTGCTTTTGCTTGATACAGAGCCTCGTCCGCACGGCGAATAGCGTCAAAGCGGTTCAGATTGCCATCGGGCAGTACGTAAAGGCCGCCAATACTGACGGTGACAGGGCCTGGCGTTTGCGGTTGGGCTTCGTGCTCCAGGTTTAGCGCCTGAACCTGAGCGCGTAACTGCTCTAGCGCGTCTTTGGCGGCTTGAGGGTCGTCGGCAAAAAATACCAGTGCAAACTCTTCGCCGCCGAGTCTTGCACACAACGCATCGTTTGCCTCGGCAAATAAGTTTAGCGTGCGACCAATTGCGATAAGGCAGGCATCGCCCTGGTTGTGTCCGTAGCGGTCGTTGTAGGCTTTGAAATGGTCTATGTCGACCAGGGCGACACAGATCGGTTGATGCTCCCGCGCGGCAAGTTGGTAGCGCTGACGAAACAAATTTCGAAAACGGTTGCGGTTAAGTGCGCCGGTTAGTGCGTCGTAATCCAGGCGCTGCTCGAGCTCGTATGCTTCCAGCCAGGTCAGACGGCTATTTACTTCGATGATATAGCAACCCGCGAGACCCAATGCAAAAATGACGGCCATGCTTTCCAGTTCATAGGTCATATTGATTAGGCCCAGCCCGCCCGCGCCGGCAATCGCAATCTCGGTATGGATGTTCATTGTTAGCAGACACAGCCCTACCCCGAGCGCTACGGGTACCCGCATGCTGGTAAAAAAGAATGCACCGAGGGTCGTCACGTTGATCCAATCGGTGGCAATCTCAAAGTCGGCATCGTTACCGGTCAATCGCATTTGCATGGAGCAATAGCCGATTGCAACCAGGGTAATGGCAGTTATGGCCGTTGAATAAGCGTGCAAATTGGTGTGTATCGAACACAGGAGGGTGGCGATCAATAGCGGAGCAACCAACCCGAACTGTAAAGGGCGTGCTACATCGACTATGGCCTCAGGAGGATGTATGAACCAGGCGTCTGCGAGCGGTGCGGTCAGGTAAAGTAACATCATCATCAGGCCGAAAAGCAGCCTTAACGCGCGAGCTGAATGTTGCAACGCCTCCCGGTAGCCCACTTCGAGTGATGGACAAAAACGCAGACGATAATGGGCCCCGCGCTGCAGTTCGCGCCAGGCTAGCGATTGTTGTTCTGCCTCCCAGAGAGGTTCTACCGGGTCTGCTATGGGGCTTCCTCAAATGCAGCGCGCAGGCAGGCTTCGTATTGGTGTTGAGTGCCGGCCCACCATCATTAATCTATGCGGCATATTGGTGCGATTCTCCGCGATATTGGGTCAGGATAGATCACCTAGCCGCAAAAGGGGAGTTACAACCACCAGCGGCGGTGGTGGCAGAGCATCAGGAATGCCGCCGCTAGGGTCAGTCCGCGTGCCAGATTCAGTGCGCAGAACGCAAACCAGAGGCCGTGGTTTCCCCAGCTTTGGGTGAGGTACCAGGTGGGAAGATACACGCCGACGATGCTGAACAGCATGGTGTGTTGCATCCAGCGGGTTTGCAGCGCGCCGATAAAAATGCCATCGAACAGGTAGCTGGCGGCCGATAATAGCGGTAGCGCGATCAGCCATGGGTAGTAGCTAGCGGCGATGGCCGAGACTTCGCTAATATCCGTGAGTACCGCCAGAATCAGAGGTTTGCCCAGCCACAATACCAGCGACAGCAGGGCTGCTGTCGCCACTGACCATTCGGCGCAGCGCCGGCAGGTGCGAAGGAAGTCGGGAAAATCGCGTTTGCCGACCGCTTCGCCGGTGAGGGCCTCGGCGGCATGGGCAAAGCCGTCCAGGGCATGAGCGGTAAAGAACATTAGGTTTATCAGCAGCGTGTTGGCGGCCAGAACCGTGGTGCCGAACTCGGCGCTGTGAGCAGTAAAAAAGGCCAGCGCCAGCAGTAAAGCCGTTGTCCGAACAAACAGTGCCCCGCTGCTTTGCAGCAGTTGCGGGTAATCACTAAGCCGCGCCGCCAGTGTTAGCAGGGTGCGCGCGCAATGGCGGCGCAGACTGGGTGCAATTGCCAGCAGGGCCACTAGGGCCCCGCCGTATTCACTGATAACGCTTGCCAGCGCGGCACCCTGAGTATTTAAGCCGAGCCCCAGAATAAACCAGTAATCCAGAATGATATTGAGCAGGTTAGTCAGCACGGTAATAGTCAACGCCCAGCGGGCGCGCTGTTGGCCGAGCAACCAGCCGATGGCGACGTAGGTTAGGAGTACTGCGGGGGCGCTGTACAGACGAATGTTGAGATAACCGACACTCAGCGGGGCTGCTTCAGGTGGCGCGTTCAGCCAGGCCACGGCAAAGGGTATCAGTGGCGGGGCCAGCAACATGATCAGTGCGGACAGCAGCAGTGCCAGGGTGGCAGATTGGATAAAAACCCGACTCTGGGCGGTGGCGTCGGAGGCCCCCCAGGCCTGGGCTGAGGCGCCGGTGGTACCCATCCGCAAGAAGCCAAAGCCCCAGTACAGGATGCTCAGAATGCTGGTGCCCACGGCGACGGCTGCCAGGTAGCGTGGGCTTTCCAGGTGCCCGAGGATTGCCGCATCAACTAGTCCGAGCAATGGCACGGAGATATTCGCCAGCATCATGGGTGCGGCGATCCGCCATATTTTGTGGTGGCTATTCAAGAGAACCTCATTCACTAGTGTTAGAGCACCTGCGGGTCCGTGAAAGGTGCATTTTAGTGCGCCTCTAGTGGCGCTGCGCGCAGAGAACGGTTTATAATTGCGTCGTTTTGCCGCACCCAACGTGGGCTTTGGGCGGCGTGCTGACACATCCATGGCAGGGGAAGACACTCACACTGTAGCCGGCAACTGGCGGCTTGCAGGGCATTTTGTACTTTCTTTACAGACAATCCTCAAGAGGTTGATACAGGCTCTCGGGCCGCTATTTGCCATGGTTTTGCGCGTCGCCTCAGGTTTGCAACTGGGGAAAATTCAACCCTTAATGTACATGGAGACACGGGAGAATGTATTTACAAGCGAAACGGCTGTCTCAGCTGGCGCTTAGTCCTGTGCTGTTGGCGCTGACTCTGTTCAGCTCTGGTGCCTGGGCCTCTAACGGCCAGCGCTGGGAAACCAACATGACGACCAGCGTTACCGAAGTTGGCCAGAAGATCTATGACCTGCATATGCTCGTATTTTGGATATGCGTTGTTGTAGGTATTGTGGTTTTCGGATTCCTTTTCTACTCAGTATTTGCTTTCCGCAAATCTCAGGGCGCCAAAGCCTCCAGCTTCCACGAAAACACTACCGTGGAAATTGCCTGGACAGTTGTCCCCTTCTTTATCCTGATTTTCATGGCTTGGCCGGCAACGACCACGCTGATTGAAATCTACGACACGGACGACGCCGACATCGATATCCTGGTAACGGGCTATCAGTGGAAATGGAAGTACGAGTACATTCTCCCCGAGAGTGACAATATCGCCTTCTTCTCCAATTTGACGACGGACAAGAGCGAAATCTACAACGAGGCAAGTAAGGGTTCGAACTACTTGCTGGAAGTGGATGAGCCGATGGTGATTCCGGTGGGCAAAAAGGTCCGCTTCCTGATCACCGCCAACGACGTACTGCATGCCTGGTGGGTTCCTGCACTGGCGGTGAAACGCGATGCGATTCCCGGCTTTATCAACGAAGCCTGGACTCGTGCCGAAGAAACCGGCGTATACCGCGGTCAGTGTGCTGAGCTTTGTGGTCGCGACCACGGCTTTATGCCGATTGTTGTCAATGTGGTGGAACAGCCCGAGTACGACCAGTGGTTGTCAGGCAAGCAGGCTGAAGCGGCTGAAATCAAGCAGTTGATGTCTCAGACCTTTTCCATGGATGAGCTGATGCAGCGCGGTAAGTCTGTTTACACCCGCTCCTGTGTGGCCTGTCACGGTGCAAACGGCGAAGGCGGCGTGGGTAAAGCCATTGCCGACAGTCCGATTGCGACCGGCGAAGTCGCTCAGCATATTGATGTCATCGCGAACGGCGTGCCCGGCTCTGCGATGCAGGCCTTTGGCGGCCAGCTGAACGATGTCGAATTGGCGGCAGTTGTGACCTATACCCGTAATGCCTTTGGCAACAATATGGGTGACAAGGTCCAGCCGATTGATATTTACAACTTCAAGAAAGGTCAGTAGGAGGATTCACCATGGGTGCTCACGGACCTGCTAAAGGTTTGAGTCGGTGGTTCTTTACCACCAACCACAAGGACATCGGAACGATGTACCTGTGGTTCAGCTTTGCGATGTTCATTCTTGGCGGCTCTTTCGCCATGATCATTCGCGCCGAGCTGTTCCAGCCGGGCCTGCAAATTGTAGAGCCTGAATTTTTTAACCAGATGACCACCATGCACGGTCTGGTGATGGTGTTTGGCGCCATCATGCCGGCCTTCGTTGGCCTGGCAAACTGGATGATTCCGTTGATGATCGGGGCGCCAGATATGGCCCTGCCGCGGATGAACAACTGGTCCTTCTGGATTCTGCCACCAGCATTTTTGCTGCTCACGGCAACCCTGTTCATGGAAGGCGGCGGCCCCAACTTTGGTTGGACGTTCTATGCGCCTCTGTCGACAACCTATGCTCCGCCCTCGGTGACCTATTTCATCTTTGGCGTTCATATCATGGGTCTGTCGTCCATCATGGGCTCCATCAACATTATCGCCACCATCGTCAACATGCGTGCGCCGGGCATGACTTACATGAAAATGCCCCTGTTCGTGTGGACCTGGTTCATCACCGCCTTCCTGCTGGTTGCGGTAATGCCGGTACTGGCCGGTGCGGTAACCATGATGCTGATGGATATTCACTTCGGCACCAGCTTCTTCTCTGCCGCTGGTGGCGGTGACCCGGTTCTGTTCCAGCACGTGTTCTGGTTCTTCGGTCACCCCGAGGTTTACATCATCATCCTGCCAGGTTTTGGTGTGGTTTCGCAGATCATCCCAACCTTCTCGCGCAAGCCTTTGTTCGGTTACGACTCAATGGTTTACGCAACAGCGTCTATCGCCTTCCTGTCGTTCATCGTGTGGGCTCACCACATGTACACCGTCGGTATGCCGATTGCTGGTGAGCTGTTCTTTATGTACGCCACGATGCTGATTGCGGTGCCGACAGCGGCGAAAGTGTTCAACTGGATCACCACGATGTTCAAAGGCTCATTGACCTTTGAAACGCCGATGCTGTTTTCGATCGCGTTCGTGTTCCTGTTTACCGTGGGTGGTTTCTCTGGCCTGATGCTGGCAATCGCCCCGGCTGATTTCCAGTACCACGACACCTACTTCGTTGTAGCTCACTTCCATTACACGATGGTTGCGGGTGCGATCTTCTCCATGTCTGCGGCGGTGTACTACTGGCTGCCGAAATGGACTGGCAAGATGTACAACGAGACCATGGGTAAAACCCATTTCTGGGTATCTTTCGTTGGCTTCAACCTGACCTTCTTCCCGCAGCATTTCGTGGGTCTGGCGGGTATGCCGCGTCGTATCCCCGACTACAACCTGATGTTTGCCGACTTCAACATGATGTCGTCAATTGGTGCCTTTATCTACGGCTCCAGCCAGTTGCTCTTCCTGTTTAACGTGGTGCGCACTATCACTCACGGCAAGAAGATCGACGATCCTCAGGTTTGGGATGGTGCCCACGGTCTGGAATGGACTGTACCGACGCCGGCGCCTTACCACACTTTCACCACTCCGCCGGAAGTGAAAGAGAGCGAGGCTCATGGCTGAAAGCACTGACAAAGGTATTCTATACACCACCGCCAAACTGTTGGCGGTGTGTGTGGCGATGTTCGCCTTTGTCTTTGTGGTGATGGTTCCCCTGTACAACGTTTTGTGCGAAGCACTGGGGATCAATGGCAAGACCGGCGGCCGGTATGAGGTGGTTGAAAATACCATCGACACCAGTCGCACAGTGAAAGTGCAGTTTGTGGCGAACTTCAACGAGCACATGCCGTGGGAGTTCAAGCCCAACACCAATGTGGTGGAAGTGCATCCGGGTGAAGCTACCAATATCACCTACTTTGCGCGTAACACCCAGAGTCGGGATATGGTCGCTCAGGCGATTCCCAGTGTGGTGCCGTCACGCGCCGCCGAGTACTTTCACAAAACGGAATGCTTCTGCTTTAACCGCCAGCCACTGGTGGCGGGGGGCGAAGCGGATCTGGGGCTGCAGTTTATAGTGGATCCGGATTTGCCCAAGGACATTAAGACCATCACCCTGTCCTATACGATTTTTGATGTAACAGAAACGGCGCAGCCACAGAACGACCCTGTCGCGGCGCGTTAAAAACGAGTTTTCTCAAAAGAGAACGGAGAAACAAAATGGCAAGTCAAGGCAACACGGCGCACGAAGTGTACTACGTGCCCGAGAGCAGCAAACTCGCTGTGTGTGCGACTATAGGCCTGGTGCTGACTATCTTCGGTGCTGCCAGCGGCATCAACGACGGCACTTTTGGCGATCCGAATGAGTCCACCAATTCCTGGTTTATTTTCTGGGTAGGTCTGGCCTTCTTTGCGGCTACCCTCTTCGTGTGGTTCAGCACCGCGATCAAAGAAAACATTGCGGGCAAAAACAGTGCCCAGCTGAAGCGTTCTTACGCTATTGGCATGCAGTGGTTTATTTTTTCCGAGGTGATGTTTTTCTTCGCCTTCTTCCTGGCATTGTTCTACATTCGCTGGTTTGCCGCTCCCTGGTTGGGTGGTGAGGGTGAAGCCGGACGGTCTAACTACCTGCTGTGGGGCGATTTCACCTATTCTTGGCCGCTGATGCAGACACCGCAAGACGCGATCGGTGGTGTTGCCAATCAGGTAATGGCTAACAACGGTGAGTTCTCCGGTCCCGAGCGCAGCATGGCGTTCCCTGGATTCGGTGAAATCTTCAAGTGGCTGCCCTTCTACAACACTGTGATCCTGCTGACTTCTTCTGTGACCGTTCACTGGGCTCACCACGCCCTGCTGCACGACAACCGCAAGAAATTCCATCAGTGGCTGACCGTTACGGTTCTGCTGGGTGTGGTGTTCGTCGGCTTGCAGTTGCTGGAATACTACGAAGCCTATGCTCACTACGGCCTGACACTGGAAACCGGTGTTTACGGCACCACCTTCTTTATGCTGACGGGCTTCCACGGCTTCCACGTAGCCATGGGTATGATCATGCTGCTGATTCAGTTGCTGCGCAGCGTCATTGGTGGGCACTTCACTAAAGATGACCACTTTGGTTTTGCCGCGTCCAGCTGGTACTGGCACTTTGTTGATGTGGTTTGGATCTTCCTGATGCTGGTGGTCTACATCTTCTAAAGATGTGATCCGAAGGTAGTATCTTAAGGCCCGGGCACGGAAGTGCTTGGGCCTTTGTTTTGTTGGTCGAACGTTAGTGCTTACGCCTGCAGTTGAGCGTTAGCAAATGAGAACGCAGTTACCCTTGAATCGGCAATGCTAACTTGGGAGGCAATGGCGGCAGATGATCGTGTGGCAAGCGCCTAACGACCGACGTCAGGCTCAGAGTTTTCAATCGGCTCAAGCTTATGACGGTCCCACGGAGCACCAAATTGCAGCTGACCGGTCTGGATGCCGTAGGCGATAAGCGCTAACAGGCTGCCTGCCAGCACAACCCGTACTCCCAGGGCATACCACTGGCGTTTTTTACTGTCACCCTGATCTTTGACGAGAAAGGTCAGACCCGTAAACAGGCTGATAACCACGCCAACAAACAGGATGACAATGGCAATTTTGAGTCCCATAGCGATAATACCCCCGGTTGAATGCGGGCAGTATACACAATCGCTGGGAGTGAACCCATGAAGCTGACAGCGCTGCGCAAGAACTGGCCATTGGCATTGTTAGTAGCGTTTATTGTGCCGGTACTGTTGACGCTTGGCTTCTGGCAACTGCAGCGCGCTCAGGACAAACAGCAGGTGCTGCAACAGCAGCAGGCTCAGCAAATGTTGCCGCCGCTAGTGCTCAACAACGTGAGAGCAGACTTGCCGGAATTCCGGGCGGTAACCATCCGCGGACGGTTTGATCCAGTGCGCTATTGGCTGTTGGAAAACCGGATACACAATGGGCAATACGGGTTTGAAGTGGTGAGCCCGTTTGAGCTGGAAAATGGTGATACGGTGCTGGTGCATCGTGGCTGGCTGGCGGGCGATCGAGGGCGTCGCCTGTTACCCGAAGTTCAAACACCCGATGGGTTGATCACATTGACCGGTTTCCTGGATCGGGGTGGCGCGAGTGGGTTTTCCCTCGGCGAGGAGGAAACCGGTGAGGGTTGGCCCAAGCGTTTGCAGTGGTTGCCGATAGCGCGCGCGGAGCAACATCTCGGTAAGCCCCTCCCGAACTTGTTGCTGCGATTGGAACGAGGACAGCCGGGCATGTATACGCCCACCTACAGCGCGGTTAATATGCCGCCCGAAAAACATACCGGTTATGCGGTGCAGTGGTTTGGCATGGCTGCGATCATTATTGCGTTATTTGGCTGGCACCTGTGGCGCCAGCTAAGCACATCAGGAGAGCGTACGTGAGTAACTCTGGCAACAACAGTTCATCCAAGTTGGTGTTTTCACTTATCGTGGGGATTCCCCTGCTGGTTATTGCCTTCTCAAGCCTGCTGTATATGTTGGCCAATCGCGATGTAGTGTCGCTGGGCACTGTGAACAATGGCACCCTGATACAGCCGCCTTTGCAAATCGACAAGCTGGCGCCGACACATCGGAACGGCGAGCCGGTCGCATTCAACGAAATAGATTCCCTGTGGCAGTTTGTTGTGATTGGCGACGGCTACTGTGAAGCCAACTGCGAAGCCATGTTGTATCTCACGCGCCAGACTCATACCGCGCTGGGTAAGAAGATGGGTCGGGTGGGTCGTATGTATCTCAATACCGACAAGGAATTTGGCGCCCAACTCGATCAGTTGTTGATCGACGAGCATGAGAAATTGACTTCGGCCTTTATCGATGGCGCCGCGTTTCGCGCCTCAAACCTGCCGCTTGGCGATGAGGCTCGTGGCTTTTATGTGGTTGACCCGAAGGGTTGGGTGATGATGTTTTACCAGCTGCCGGATCTGGAGCAAGAAACACTGACCAGTATGGGTAAGTTGGTGATCAAAGATATGAAGCGCCTGCTGCGCTAAGCGAATGTTTGCTGGGGAGACGGACATGAGTCAGACAAAACCTGGATATCGCCTGACCTTGCTGGCTTGCGCGCTGGCGGTTGTTGTTGTTGGCTTGGGCGCGTTTACCCGGCTGGTAGACGCCGGACTGGGCTGCCCGGATTGGCCAACCTGCTATGGCCATGTGCTGTGGCCTGACAGTCACGAAGAAATCAGTGCGGCAAATGCGCACCCCGACTTTGTCGATACCCCGGTGGAAACTGACAAGACCTGGCCGGAACAGGTTCATCGCCTGTTTGCTTCAAGCCTGGGACTGCTGGGTTTGATCATTCTCGGGGTGTCGCTGAAAAATCGACCTGCGGCGCACCCCTGGAAGGGCATTGTGGCGCTACTGGCGATACTGTTTTCGGGCACCGTGGCGCGCATTATTTTCGGCGATGGCCTCGATCCCTATCTGTGGAAACTGGTGGCGCTTTATTTTGGCTGGCTCGGCTGGCTGGCTTTAAAGCAGGGCAACAGCGATGGTCAGCCGGTGAAGCTGCCGGCCTTTATCGCAGGCTTTATCATTCTGCAGGGCCTGTTTGGCATGTGGACCGTCACGCTGAAATTGTGGCCACAGGTGGTGACCGCTCACCTGTTGGGCGGGTTTACGGTATTTGCCCTGTTGTGGCTACTGGCGCTGCGCCTGCGCAATCAACGTTGGCAAATTCGGGCGCATAGCATGGCGGCGGTTCGGGGTTTGCGCTCTTTTGCCTTTGCCGCTCTGTTGGTGGTGGTTGCTCAGATTGCTTTGGGCGGCTGGACAACCTCAAATTACGCGGCCGTTGCCTGCCCGGATTTACCTACGTGTCAGAACGCTTGGTGGCCGGAAACCAACTTTGCTGCAGGCTTTAACCTGTTTCAGCACATTGGTCCCAATTACCTCGGCGGCACCATGGATAACGCGGCGCGGGTTTCCATTCACCTTTCGCATCGCATTGGCGCCATTATCACGACCCTGGTGTTACTGGTTCTGGCTTGGCGCTTGCGTCGCGCTGGGCCGGCGCCACTGCGTCGAATGTCGGCCGTCGTGCTGGCAGTTTTGGCGCTGCAAATCAGCCTTGGTTTGGGCAATATCCTGCTAAAATTCCCCCTCTGGGTGACTGTGTCACATAATCTGGGCGGCGCCCTGCTTCTACTGACTCTGGTCACCCTCAACTACGGTTTGCGAACGGCCGAACCGATGGAGCAACAATCGTGAGTGATACCGCAACCAAGGGCCGGGCAACCTGGCGCGATTACTACGAAATGTGTAAGCCCAATGTGGTTTACCTGATGCTGGTAACCGCGATGATCGGCATGTTTATGGCGGTGCCGGGGATGGTGCCGTGGGAGGTGCTGGTGTTTGGCAACCTCGGTATTGGTCTGTGTGCGGCCTCGGCGGCAGCAGTGAATCACCTGGTAGATAGACGCGTTGATCTGGTAATGGCGCGCACCCATAACCGACCTGTGGCGCAGGGCCGCATTGATACCGCCCATGCGGTGGTTTTCGCTCTGGTGCTGGGCGTGGTGGGTATGGCCATGTTGATTATCAAGATCAATCAGTTGACCGCTTGGCTAACACTGGCGTCACTGCTGGGTTACGCGGTGGTCTATACCCTGTGGCTGAAACGCGCCACCCCGCAAAATATTGTGATCGGGGGCTTGGCCGGTGCAGCTCCGCCGCTACTGGGCTGGACCGCAGTGACCAACGAGGTCCACGGTCATGCGCTGCTGCTGGTGTTGATTATCTTTGCCTGGACACCACCGCACTTCTGGGCGCTGGCAATCGCCCGCAAGGAAGAGTACGCGAAAGTGGATATTCCCATGTTGCCGGTCACGCACGGCGTAAAATACACCGCGCTGCAAATTATGCTCTATACCCTGATTCTGTTCGCTGTGTCGTTGATGCCTTTCGCGACAGGTTTGAGTGGCTCACTGTATCTGCTTGGTGCTGTGGTGCTTGGTGTGGGTTTCATCTACTGGGCCGCTGTGCTGATGCGGGGCAAAAACCCTAAAGCGCCCATGGAAACCTTCAAATACTCGCTAATTTATTTGCTGGCGTTGTTTGTCATCATGTTGGTTGATCACTATATGCTGCCAGCGGTAACCATTTATGAACTGGGAGGCCAGCGTGGCGTATCCTGAACCCTTCCAAAAGGTTAGTCATCAGCGCAAGCGAGGCATACACCTGACGGTTGCTATTGTTGTGGTTGTCGCGGCGACCTTCGTCGCTGGTTTTTTCTGGGCTTTTACCCGCGAGCGCGTGCTCAGCCCGGAAGAATTGCAGGCCAACGGCGCGCTGTTATTCGAGAAGGCCCGCAAACTGCCGGAGTTCACTCTCACCAACGATCTCGGCGAGCCCGTGACGGCCGACTGGTTTAAAGGTCAGTGGGATATCGTGTTTTTTGGCTACACGTTTTGCCCGGATATCTGCCCTACCACGCTTGCTCTGCTCAAACAGTACTATGACCAACTCCCGGTTGAGCAGCAGGGCCAGACCCGCATTGTGTTGGCTAGCGTTGATCCCGCGCGTGACACGACGACCCAGCTGAATCAGTACCTTGCCTATTTTCATCCAGAGTTCCGTGGTGTCAGTGGCGAGTTTCTGGACGTGCACCGCTTCGCCACCGGGCTTGGCGCACCGTTTAACAAAGTGCCCGGTGGTGGCGATAATTATCTGGTGGATCACAGTGGCAATGTGGCGCTGATTAATCCGGCCGGACATTTCGTTGGGATTCTGAAGGCCCCGATCAGTGTCGAGCAGATCAATCGAGTAATGCCAAGCTTCAAGGCGCTCCGGTAACCTAGCGCAACCGAGCTAAAGCGGCTGCGCTCTCCTCGACGCTGCCCGGCTCATAATGCCAAACGGGGGCGCCGCAGCGTTTGGCCGTTTTATTCAGTAGGGCCAGCGGGTCTTTCTTGAAGGGGCGGTATTTCTCCCGGAACAGATTGGCGCACAGGGCCTCGGTCATCTCAATCGTAAAGCGATCTATCTCGGCGACGACGTCTTCTGTCGATGCCTTTTTCCCCGACAACTCGGCGCGTATTTCCCGCTCTTTTGCAGCCCATGCACTGACCAGCTGTAACACCCCCAGTGGCATGCGACGCTCGGCCAGGGATTGGCCGATTGCTTGGGAAAACTCGACAATTGCTCTTTCTATTAGAGCGCGCATCGGTCCGCTCCAAGAAAATTCGTCAGCGATGCCACTGATACCGGGATTGTCTAATCCCATTTTCTGGATAAAACCGGCGTGGTAGCAGTACGGCAAGGTCTGTTTGCAGCAATAGCCCCAGGCGCCGTTAATTCCCAGCAGTAGATGGTTGGCCAGAGGCTCGGCATTTTTACTGTCGTCCAGCAGGGCGAGATAGTGCTCGCTCCAGTCATTGAAAACCTTGTAGCGATAAAGAAAGGCGGTGTGAATCAGCGTGTCTTTGTCGCCGTAATAGTGCTGAACAGCAGCGCCATTGCGGGTGCCGGCGTTTTCTAGGATGCCGGCAATCCGTGCGCCCTCTTTGCCAAAACGTGCCACCTGCTTTTCGATAGACAATAGCATGCGTTCTGCTATGGGCAGGTCACGGTAACGGGCGACGAATGCCTCTGCGTCTTGATCAATCTTTATCAATGAACCACTCCGGAGGAATTGCCAGCAGATCTTCAAACACAGCTTTGAAATCTGCAGTTGCGTTCGCGGCCTGGTATTTTTCGCGTTGCAGGCTTGCGGCGAGGGACTCCACCAGGTCTTCCAAAAATGTCACCAGCTGGCCTGCGGCGTCGGCAACCCGGCCTTCGTCACAGGCTTCGCGCAGCGCGCGCTCCTTTCTGGCCAGCGTGCCAGCAGTTAGCGGTGTAACCAAGTGCATGCGATAGAGCGCCTCTTCGGCGCCTAGCTGCTCCGAAAGTGCATCGGATATGGCGGTAAAGGCAGCTCGCAGTGGCCTGAACCAGGGATAGCGATCGTGGCTTTCGATGCGGTCTGGGTCCAGAGTTTCTATTTGCTCAGCACAGCCACAGTAATAAGCTGCCGGCAGCGTGTGATAAATGATCAGGCAGCGGGGCGCAAAAATGGCAAAAAGATAATGCTGAATCGTTGTTTTATCGCGAACCTCTGCCGACCAGCGTTGCAGAATGATGTCTGCATAGTGATTCATTGCTTTGTAGCGGTAGTAGTAAACCGCTTCCTGCAGTTTTTCCATATCGCCGTAATGGTAGCGAATCGAGGATATATTGCTTGAACCGGCGTCTTTCACCACGCGTTGAATACGTGTACCCGGAAGCGTATGCAGGGCAATATCTCGCTCCGAGGCGATGATTAGGCGCTCTTTCAATGGTAAATTTGGAAACAATTGGGCTGTCTTTTTCACACCTCAACCACTACTTGCCACTTTATAAATTTTGTTTAATTGTGGGACGGCAAGTTAATACTTACTTGCCGTCATTGCAAGTTGCTATGTCGCCCTCAAATGGTGCGTTTCCAGTAGCGCGAGAGCAGGGATAGAAAAAATAGTAGGGAAGCAAATAGTACAATAGCTGGCCCAGCGGGAATATCCAGCTGAAGTGCGCAAAGCATGCCGCCGATCACAGAAATCATACCCAATGCGGTTGCGCTCAGGGCTACCCCTTCAGGACTGCGGCTGAAACTGCCGGCAGCCGTTGCCGGTATGATGAGCAGAGCACTGATCAACAATACGCCGACAATCTTCATGCCGACCGCCACGACGAGCGCAATCAGCACCATCTGTAGGACCTCCAGATGGACCACAGCGCGGCCTTCAACCTGCGCCAGATCTCGGTGGGCCGCTAGGGCGACCAGACCATTCCAGTTGAGCATAAGCAATACGACGCAACTGCCTGAAACAGCGCCGAGTAGCAGTAGATCGCGCAGATTAACCGCCAGAATGTCGCCGAACAGAAAGCTGTTGAGGTCGATACTGTTGCCCGACTGCAGGGATACCGCAACCAGTCCCAGTGCCAGCGATGTGTGAGAGGCGATGCCCAGCAGGCTGTCCAAATTGTGGCCGCTGATTCTGTGCAGTGGGCCCAAGCCGAGCGCGAGTACCACGCAGACAGTAACTACAGACAACTCGATCGAGGTTTCCAGCATCAGTCCAAGCGCCACGCCTAGCAGCGCAGAGTGGGCTAAGGTGTCGCCGTAGTAAGCCATTCGCTGCCAGACAATGATGGTACCCAGAGGTCCAGTGGCTGTTACCAGCATCAGGCCGGCGGCCATGGCATACAGCAGTAAGTCAGTCATGCTGGCAACCCTCGCCGATCACATCGCCGTGGATACTGTGGGCGTGATCGTGCTCATGTACATAGGGCGCGAGTGCAGGATCGGTCTCCTGTCCGAACAGTGTCAGGTAGGCCGGATCGCTGCTGACGGTCTGGGGGTGGCCGTGGCAGCAGATGTGTTGATTCAGGCAAATCACGGAATCGGTTTTGGCCATGACCCAGTGCAGATCGTGGGAAACCACCAGCACCGCGCAGCGCAGTTCGTCCCGCAGGTCGGAAATTCGCTGATATAGCGCCTCCTGACCAGTGATGTCGACGCCTTGAGCTGGTTCGTCGAGCACCAGTAGCTGTGGTTTGGCGAGCAATGCGCGCGCCAGTAGAACGCGCTGGGTTTCACCGCCCGACAACTTGTGCATGGAGCTGCTGCCCAAGTGACTGGCGCCTGCGCGCTGCAGGGCCTGGTCGGTGGTCATTGCGCTGTGATGGGCGAGGCTAAGAAAGCGCTTTACGGTCAGTGGCAATGTCGTGTTGGTGGTGAGTTTCTGGGGCATATAGCCTATGCGTAGCCGGGGTGTGCGCTGAATATGTCCGCTGGTGGGTTGGGCCAGCCCCAGTATCAGTCGCACCAGTGACGTCTTACCGGCGCCGTTGGGTCCAATTACGCTGGTTATTTCAGCTTCCCGCAGCGTCAGTGAAATATGCGACAGGATGTCGCGTTCGCCCTGTTTTAGGCAGATGTTATCGAGTGAAATCAAGGGTTTCATACGGCTGCCTGACAGTTTGGGCAGGAACCTACGATCTCAACACTGCTCTGGTGAATCGTGAATCCGCGGGCGGCGGCGCAGCTGGTTAGCGCCTGGCTCACCGGCTCTGCAGCCATCTCTACCGTGGTCTGGCAGTGCCGGCAAATCAGAAATTGGCTGTCGTGAGGTTCGCCCGGCAAATCGCAGCCGATATAGGCGTTCAGGGAGGATAAGCGGTGTACTAGGCCATGTTCCTGCAGAAAATCCAGAGCGCGATATACCGTTGGCGGTGCCGGGTGGCCCTGCCCTTCTGCGGCGAGCTGCTCGAGAATTGCATAGGCACCAAGCGGTTTATGGCTCTGCCACACTTTCATGAGCACCTGTTCTCGCAGGCTGGTCAGGCGCGCGCCGCTGGCTTTGCATATTTGCCGGGCTGCTTGTAAAGCATCCTTGATGCAGCGTCGGTGGTCGTGTTTCTCGTAGGCTGTTGGTGCGCCCATGGCGTATCCCATTGAAGATTTACAATGTTATAATATTGCATTTCTTGCAGAGGTTCACGTTTTGACTCGATACAGGTTGGTGATTGCAGTGCTGGTGCTGCTGACTGCTCCGGGGGCAGTGTTGGCCAGTACCCTCACCGTGCTGAGCAGCGTAAAGCCCATACAGATGCTGGTGTCCGCGGTGGGCGGTGACAATGTGGATAGTCAGTTGCTGCTGCCGCCCGCGTTTTCGCCGCATGATGCGCGGTTGAAGCCGTCTCAGTGGCAGGCGTTGGAGAAGGCGAATCTTATCGTTTGGGTGGGACCGGAGTTGGAGCGTTTTCTGGCGTCGGCCATGCGCGATCGCGAGAATGTGCTGCCCCTTGGGGTGTTGGCGGGCGAGGCGATCAAAACAGATCCGCATATCTGGCTGAGTGTGGATCAGGTGGTGGACATGACCACAACCATTGCCAAAGCGCTGGCGAGAAAGAGTCCGCGCCATGAGGCGGGATTTTTGGCGCGGGCGGCGCGGCTGATTTCCTTATTGCGGCAGGAAGATCTGTTGCTGCGACAGCAGTTTACGCGCAGCTACCCTCCATATCTGCTGCCGCATCGAGGTTATACCCATTTTGAGCAGCAGTACGGTCTGGCGCCGGCGGCGATTGTCAGCCCCGGTGGCGACCATTTGCCTGGTGCGGCCCATATCGTGGCGCTTCGGTCGCGCTTGCTGGCGGGGGAGTTTCGCTGTGTGTTCAGAGAGCCCCAGCACGACGGTAAGTTGATGCAGCGTTTGCTGGACGGGGTTGAAGTGCAGCAGATTACGCTGGACCCCATGGGTGCTGGGATTGAGGGCGGTAGTGATGCCTTTGTCCGGTACTACCTATCCCTGGCAGAAGCCTTTTTGGCTTGCAGGGAGTAAAAAAATAAAGGCGGCCATGCGTGGCACGACCGCAGTCAGTTTTGGCCTTACTTGCTTGTCATCAGCTCTGCTATGCGTGCGTCCAGCTCGGCACCCAGAGAGGCGGAAACCTCGTCCAGTGTGCGATGCATGACCTGCAGGCTCTTGTCAGAAGAGATGGTCTCTTCCTGAGCGGTGCTGGTCGTGACGTCAGTAGAGTTGTAGGCCAGTACCAGCGACTCGTCGATACGAACTTGCGGATCGGCGGCAGTCGCCAGCGTGCTGGCAATCGTCAAAGTGATTGCACTTGCAAGTCTTTTCATCGCTTGGTTCCTCCTTACATGGGCTCCGTGCCCGTTATCAAATGCCTTGTTACATTTGGTGTTACGTAAGGTAACACAGTGCGGATCAATCTTCCCCATTAAATTGGTGTAATTTTGCTCATCCCCGGTGCTAATTTGCATAAAGTGTTACCAGGGGTGCGGCGAAGGTAACACTTTTGTAATAAATCTCTCACGTCGCCGCCATCTTGGGGCGAAATTTGACGCCGTGCTACACTTCCGCGCTCAGCGAATAACAGGCTCCGACTTCCCATGACCACCCTTGATCCCGCCCTGGTGCTGGTAGATGGTTCTTCCTACCTCTACCGTGCTTTTCACGCCCTGCCCATGCTCACCACCTCAACCGGCCGTAATTCCGGTGCTGCTAAAGGGGTGATCAATATGATCCGGCGGCTGAAAAAGGATTACCCCAACGCCACCATCGCCGTGGTATTTGACGCGAAAGGCAAAACCTTCCGCGATGACATTTATCCGCAATACAAGGCTAATCGCCCGCCCATGCCGGAAGAGCTGCGCGAGCAGATTGAGCCCATTCACGCCATTATCCGGGCCATGGGCTTGCCGCTGCTGGCAATCGAGGGTGTCGAGGCTGACGATGTCATAGGTACCCTCGCCGCCCAGGCCGCCAAGGCTGGTCGCTCGGTGCTGGTGTCAACGGGTGATAAAGACATGGCGCAATTGGTGAATGACCATGTGACGCTGGTGAATACGATGACCGACACGGTCATGGATCCGGCGGGCGTGGAGGAAAAGTTTGGCCTGCCGCCGGCGTTGATTATTGATTATCTGGCCCTGATGGGTGACAAAGTCGACAACATTCCCGGCGTACCCGGGGTGGGCGAAAAGACCGCCCTCGCCCTCCTGCAAAACCTCGGCAGTCTAAAAGATATCTACCAGAAGCTTGAGCAGATTCCGGAGCTGCCCATTCGCGGCGCGAAAAAGCTCCCGGAAAAGCTCGAAAATGAGCGCGAAAAAGCCGAACTTTCCTATGAGCTTGCAACGATCAAGCTCGATGTGGAGCTGCCGCTGGCCTTTGACGAGATTCAGCAGGGAGAACAGAACGCCGACGAGTTGCTGCATTGGTACCGGGAGCTGGAATTCAATACCTGGATTGATGAGGTGTTGGCGGGTGGTGAAACCAAGCCTGTGGAAGAGATCAAGGTCGACTACGAGATTGTACTGGACAAAGGGGCGCTGAATGCGTGGCTGGCCCAGCTGGATGCCGCTCCCCTGTTTGCATTTGATACCGAAACCACAAGCCTCGACTATATGGAGGCGCGGGTGGTGGGTGTGTCCTTTGCGGTAGAGGCTGGCAAGGCCGCCTATGTGCCTTTCGGTCACGATTACCTTGGGGCGCCAGACCAGCTCGGTGAAGACGAGGTGCTAAGTGCGCTCAAGCCACTGCTGGAAAATCCGGATAAACCCAAAGTTGGCCAGAATCTGAAATACGACGCCAATGTGCTGGTTAATCACGGCATTGTGCTGCGCGGTATCGCGGAGGACACCATGCTGCAGTCCTATATTCTGGACGCAGCCGGCAACCGTCATGATATGGACTCGTTGGCGCTGAAATATCTGGGCCACTCCACGGTTCACTATGAAGACATTGCCGGCAAGGGTGCCAAGCAGCTGACCTTTAATCAGATTAAAGTTGAAGAGGCGGGCCACTACGCCGCCGAAGATGCCGATATCACCCTGAAACTGCACCAGACACTGCGACCGCAGATAGCGGCCGAAAAGGAGCTGGATGACGTTTATCGCGCCATTGAAATGCCGCTGGTGCCCGTGCTGTCCCGGATGGAGCGCTTTGGCGCCAAGGTGGATCGGGCGTTGCTGGACAAGCAGAGCCAGGAGTTGGCGGAAAAAATCGACGCCATCCAGAAGGCCGCTCACGAGGAGGCTGGCGGACCATTTAACCTCTCGTCACCCAAGCAGCTCGGCGAAATTCTGTTCGACAAGCTGGCGCTGCCGGTAGTGAAAAAAACGCCGAAAGGTGCGCCGTCAACGGCTGAAGAGGTGCTGGTGGAGCTGGCCCATGAGTACAGGCTGCCGCAGCTGATTCTGGATTACCGCGGTATGGCCAAGCTCAAGTCTACCTATACCGACAAGCTACCCCAGATGATCAGCCCCAAAACCGGGCGTATTCACACGTCCTACCATCAGGCTGTGGCGGCCACGGGTCGGCTGTCGTCTACGGACCCGAATTTGCAGAATATTCCCATCAGAACGCCTGAGGGGCGGCGTATTCGCCAGGCCTTTGTGGCGGAGCGCGGCTATAAGCTGGTGGCGGCGGACTACTCGCAAATCGAGCTGCGCATCATGGCCCATCTGTCGAGTGATCAGGGGTTGATCAAAGCCTTTGCTGAGGGCGCGGATATTCACCGCGCGACGGCAGCTGAAGTCTTCGGCTCTACGCTGGAGGAGGTCACTGACGAGCAGCGGCGCAATGCCAAGGCGATCAACTTTGGCCTTATCTATGGTATGTCGGCCTTTGGGCTCGCCCGTCAGCTCCATATCGAGCGCGGCGAGGCTCAGGATTACATCAATCGTTATTTTGACCGCTATCCCGGCGTGGCGCAGTTTATGGAAGACATCAAGGTCAACGCCAAAGAGAAGGGTTACGTGGAAACCCTATTTGGTCGCCGCCTGTATCTGCCGGATATAAAGGCCAGCAATGGCATGCGCCGTCAGGCTGCCGAGCGCATAGCGATCAATGCGCCGATGCAGGGCACGGCTGCCGACATTATTAAACGGGCGATGATCGAGGTTGATGCGTGGTTGCAAAGCAGCGATGTGGATGCGGCCATGATCATGCAGGTGCACGACGAACTGATACTGGAAGTGGCGGAAAATCAGGTGGATAGCGTGTCGCAACAGCTTGAGAAACTGATGGAGGGCGCGGCGCAACTGGCGGTGCCACTGGAAGTGGGGCTGGGTGTCGGCAATAACTGGGATGAGGCCCACTAAGCCCCTGTTATTGTTGGTGTTCCGGGAATATTACCAATTCCCGGGAAACGGGAACTTATCAGCTGGGAAACCTTCTAAGCTAATACAGCAGCATAGCTGTTGGCCGACTTTCTCCATGAGTCGGTTTTTCCCCAGAGAAGCTGATTGCCCGGTGCTCCCCCATGCACCGGGCTTTTTTTGTTGGCTCTCGTTGGTGCGGAAAGGGGGTGCTGCCGGTTTTCAGGGCGTTGCGCCCTCCTCGCTCTCCTCGTCTTCGTCCGTCGCCGCTAGCCACAGATCCAGCTGTTCCTTTAGGTCCTCAAGCCCAGTGCCCTTCAGGGCTGAAAACAGTTGCGCCTGTACCAGAGCGCCGTAGGGTTGTAAGTGCTTCCTTACTTTTAGCAGCGTGTTCTTGGCCTGGCCGTTACTGAACTTGTCCGCCTTGGTTAGCAAAATACGCACCGGCATTTCACTTTGGGCTGCCCATTCGATCATGGTCAGGTCAAAGGTCTGTAGCGGGTGGCGAATATCCATCATCAGCACCATGCCCCGCAGGCAGCGGCGTTCCGAGAGGTATTGTTCCAGATGGCGCTCCCATTTCTTTTTCACTTCGGGGGGCACCTTGGCGAATCCGTAGCCGGGCAGATCGACCAGTCGCTGGGTGTCGCTCAGGCTAAAAAAGTTGATCAGCTGCGTGCGGCCGGGGGTTTTCGAGGTTCGGCACAGCTTCTTGTTTTCCGTCAGTCGGTTGATGGCGCTCGATTTGCCGGCGTTTGAGCGACCGGCAAAAGCCACTTCGGCGCCGATATCGTCCGGGCACTCCCGCAGGCTGGGGGCGCTTTGCTGAAAGCGGGCGCGGCGATAAATGATGGCCGGAATGTCATCCATGGTGGGTCTCTCAGGTGGAATGAGGTGTTCAAAGGGGTTATAGTGCTGCCCCCGTAGGGTTGGCCTCCCCCCGGTGGCATTGTGTATAATGCCGCAGTTTTTTTTCTCGGTCATCCTGCTGGACGTTTTCCGTTGCGATGTCTGTTGTAATTCGTGAGAGCTGATATGAAGAAATCCCTCGCTGCACTGTTGTTTTCTGCCGTTCTGGTCGGCACTGCCCAGGCGGATGCGCTGGAAGATCGCTATAACCGCACCTGTGCTATCTGTCACGCTGCCGGTGCTGCGGGTGCGCCACGCACTGGTGATGCCGATACTTGGAACAAGCGCATTGAAGAGAAAGGCATGGACACGCTGATCGAAAACGCCAAAAACGGGATCAAGGCAATGCCGCCGAAAGGCATGTGTTTTGATTGCTCCGACGAGGATTTCAAAGCGTTGATCGAGCTGATGGCTAAGCCGAAGTCGTAAATCCCACGCCCGAATTTAGACAAGATACTGAGTAGACACCATGAAAAAATCACTGTTGGTCATTCTGTCCTCGCTGTTGTTCGCCCTCCCCGCTGTTGCGGGTGACGCAAAAGCGGGCAAAGCAAAATCTCAATCTTGCGCCGCCTGTCACGGTGCTGACGGCAACAGCGCTGCGCCCACTTTCCCCAAGCTGGCGGGTCAGAATGAAAAATATCTGATCAAGCAAATGAATGACATCAAGTCTGGCGTGCGCCCGGTGCCTACAATGGCAGGTCAGCTCGACAACATGAGTGCGCAGGATATCGCTGATATCGCCGCCTACTTTGCCAGCCAGAATGGCAGCGTAGGCCAGGCCAATGCCGATCTGGCCAAAAAAGGTGAGGCGATCTACCGTGGCGGCATTATCGAGCGCAACATTCCAGCCTGTACCGGTTGTCACTCACCGGCCGGTGAAGGCAATGCTGCAGCTGGTTTTCCAATGCTGTCGGGCCAGCACGCGGCCTACACCGAGGCCCAGCTTAAATCTTTCCGTGCCGCTGCCGATGGAGATTCCAGCGGTCGCATGAACGACGGCGAAGAAACCAAAACCATGCGCACGATCGCGTTCCAGTTGAGCGATAACGAAATCAAAGCGTTGGCTGCCTATATTCAGGGGTTGTACTGATACCGGTATTGGTCCTGACAGGCAGGTGGAAAAAGAGGCGGCTTCGGTCGCCTTTTTTATTTAGAATGTGTTGTTACGTGCCTGCAGGCGGGCTTAAAAAAACCAAGTTTGCGGGAACTGATGCCTGTAATCCTGATCAGATGAACAATGTTTTAGCCTGGAGAGAATAATGCTCATACGCCGATGGCTGATCGCCAGCCTGTTAACCCTGCTGTCGATAGCCGCCTGTGCCGAGGACGCCACCACAAGCTTCGAAGAAGGTAAACATTACGTGCGACTGGATACGCCAGTGCGCACCGTTGACCCGAACAAAATCGAAGTTACCGAAGTGTTCTGGTACGGCTGTTCCCACTGCTTTCATTTCGAGCCCATGGTTCACGCCTGGTCTAAAAAACTGCCCAAGGATGTCGAGTTTGTACAGTCTCCCGCGATGTGGAACCGGGTGATGGAAATTCACGCCCGCGCGTTCTATACGGCAAAAGCGCTGGGCGTTTTGGACAAGGTCCACCAGCCCATCTTTGAGGCTATCAACGTTGAGCGCAATATGCTGACAACGCCCGATGCCATCGCAACGCTGTTTGCCAAATATGGTGTGGAAGAAAGCACGTTCCACAAGGCCTTCAAATCCTTTGCGGTAAACAGTCAGGTGCAGCAGGCTGATGCCCGCGCGCGTGGCTACCAGATCCAGGGCACCCCGGAAATGATCGTTAACGGCAAATTCCGGGTCAGCACCCGTACCGCTGGCAGTCAGCGCGGTATGCTGGAAGTGGTTGACTATCTGGTGCAACAAGAGCGCAACAGCGCGCAGTAGGTTAGCCTTTGACAGCTTCAAACGTGAGCAGCGCGCCGGACTGGATGGTCGACGCGCTGCGCCACAGCGCGCAATCACGCCGGGTTACCGTCGATGGCTGCGCAATCCACTATCTGTGCTGGAATCCCGAGGCAACCGACAAACCTACATTATTGCTCGTGCACGGTTTCTGCGCCCACGCGCACTGGTGGGATATGACAGCCCCCGCCCTTCTCGACAGTTATCGGGTGGTGGCGATGGATTTCAGTGGTATGGGCGACAGTGGCTATCGGGACAGTTATTCCTATGAAACATATTGCCGGGAAGTGGCTGCGGTCATCGACGCCGAGGCCATGGCGCCGGTCAATTTGGTGGGGCATAGCTTCGGCGGGTTGGTAAGTATTCAGACCACAGCGCGTTACCCCGATAAAATTCAGACCCTGACGATAATCGACTCGCGAATCAGCCTGCCTCGAAATGCTGGTGAAACGCCATCGCGCGGCGCCACCGAATTGCGGCCAAAGCGGGTCTACCCTACCCTCGAGCAGGCTATCGCACGATTTCGCCTGATACCGCAGGAAAACAGCACCTTGCCCGCCGTGTTTGAGCATGTTGCGCGCGGTTCGTTGCGTGAAGAAGCTGGGGGCTGGGTGTGGAAATTTGACGACCGAATCACACTTACCCTGGAGCCGGTAGAGGTGCCTGAGGCCGATTTACTGCCCGCTATCGTCTGCCCCACAGCGTTTATATACGGCGAGCACAGTATCGTTGCGCCACGAGAAATGGCTGAAAGAACTGTAGGTTACATGGGTAATGGGCGGCCACCGATCAAGGTTGCTGATGCTCATCATCACGTGCTACTGGATCAGCCACTGGTACTGCGTGAACTTCTCAAAAATCTCTTGGCGGAGTTGCGCGCCGAAACCTGAGGGTTATGATGGAGTATTGAATGTTTGCAGTGCTCCGTCATGAATTTTATACATCGCCAACTCCCCTTCCTTTGTGTTGCTCTTTTTCTGGCGGCTTGTGATGGCTCCAGCTCTTCATCAGGCGGTACGCCGTCGGGCGCGTCGGCAACACCAGCGCCTGATCCGGCGCTCGCCGCCTGTCTACGTGACAATCCGGCGCTGGTGCCGGCCAGTTTTGCGGCGCAGACCGCTCCCGAAGGTTATGTTGCCGACAGCAGCGGTGACTACGAGCTTAACCTGAATGCATTGAATATCAGCGTCGCCGATCAGAGCGGTGATTGCGCTGGCAACACGGCGTTTCGCTTTGGTAGTGGTATCGCGGATATTACCGGGGTGGTTGCTAACACTGGCGGTATGGGGTGGGAAGACCCGGCTCAGGTGCTCAGTGGCGTGCATACTCGTCAGTATGCACGGGCATTTGCCATAGCAAGCCCCTGTAACGGCAAACGTATCCTTTTCGTGTCTACAGATACCGGCATGATATTCGGATCTGTGCGTCAGGGCGTGCTGGCAGCGATCGCTGCCGATGCGCAGCTTGCCACGCGCTACGGTCCGGATAACCTGATGCTCTCGGCGACTCACACTCACTCCGGGCCCGCTGGCTATTCTCATCATGAAGCCTTTAATCTATTTCACTTCGGCTTCGATGAAGACAACCTGAATGTCATCGTCAGGGGTATCGTTGAATCAATCCGTAAGGCTGATGCCAACTTGCAGGCCAATACCGCTACCGCGCCCATAACCCTGGGTATTGGCGAGCTTCTCAATACCAACATTAACCGTTCGCTGCCCGCCTTTGAGCGTAACAGCGAGGCTGAGCGGCGCGAGTTTCTCGATGGCCGAGGCGATCCAGTTGACGTAGACAAGCGCAGCGTACAACTCAATCTTGTGCGTGCTAACGGTTCGCCAGTGGGGCTGATAAATTGGTTTGGTGTGCATCCTACCGTGGTGGGCTCCTACGAATCTTTTGTCAGCGGTGACAACAAGGGCTATGCCTCGCTTTTGTTTGAGCGTTTGATGAACACCGACTATGACGCGGCGGATTCTGTCGATACCTTCGTGGCTGCCTTTGCCCAGACGGACGAAGGTGATGCTTCCCCCAATATTTTTATCCGGCAATTGCCTCACCCTGATCCGGCGCGCGGTGGCGCGGCTAATGATTTCGCCTCTGCAGCGCTTTCCGGAACCAAGCAGGCTGCGAAAGCGTTGGAGCTATTTAGCAGCTCACAGCAGCTGTCCGGGCCGGTGGATTATCGTTTTTTCCACGTCAAAATGGATGAAGTTACGGTGGAGAGCTACGACGGCCCCGCCCTGCCCCCGGAATGGGATGCGCCGGTGAAGCGCACTTGCGATCCTGCGTTAGGCGTTTCTTTTGGTGCCGGTGCTGAAGATGGCCCGGGCCCGACAGTTGAGGGTGCAAGCTGTGCGGACCCGGATTTTGCGCAGGCTGCAGCCGATGATTTTGCAGCGGGCTCCGCGGGTAAGATTCCGCCAAACTTGGCCGCCACTACGGTACTGTGCAATGTTGGTCTGCTGCCGGCGATGGATCTCTCCTGTCACGCGGAAAAGCCGATTCTGTTTGCGATTGGTGAGCCCATGAATGCCGAACCAAGCATCCTGCCCTTTCAACTGTTTCGTCTGGGCAACATGGCCATCCTTGGGGTGCCTTTTGAGGTAACTACCATGGCATCGCGGCGCCTCCAGAAGACCTTGCTGAAAACCCTTGCACCAGTTGGGGTTGATACCGTCGTGATTGCCGGCCTGGTGAACGATTACGTACATTATTTAACAACGCGAGAAGAGTATTCTGCGCAACAGTATGAAGGAGCTTCCACGATTTTTGGGGCCTGGCAATTAGCGGCTGTGCAGCAGGAAAGTGCGCGATTGGCTCAGTCTATGGTGGCGGCAGTCGCGGCGCCGACGGGGCCGGCCTATGTTGATGCAACCCCGGTTGTTCGACGCACACCCTACTCACCATCTGACAGCAGTTCAGGCGGTAGTTACGGCGACGTGTTGGAAGATGTTACCGCCAGTGCGGTTCGCGGTGAAAGCATTAGCGCCGTGTTTCAGGCAGGACACCCGCGCAATGTGGTGCGAGCACAAACTGCACTGTCATTTGCCACCGTAGAGCGTCGCCAGCCTGATGGCAGCTGGCAGGTGTATCGCAACGACAATGCCCCCGAACTTTTCTTCCGTTGGCGAAGTGACAGCCAGATGGAGGGCAACCCCAATGATGCGCCCGTGACCGGGCCGTCGCAAGCAGAGGTACGCTGGGAGGTGCCGCTGGATACCCCGGCCGGTGAATACCGGCTGCGCCACAATGGCGTGGCTCAGGAATCGCCATCGGCGGCGACCATACTTTATGAGGGCGTGTCTTCTGGGTTTACGATCGATGGTGCCGCGCAGAATTGCGATACGATCGCCCCCTACCAGCCTTGAAGGCGTCGGCGTCGGCGTCGGCGTCGGTTCGGTTAAAAAACACGCGTCACGCCCCCTGCTTTTCTGATCAGGCCGGGATGGGGCTAGCGGGGTTGGTGGTGTCGGTCATTGCTATAGCCGTGGCGCAGGTGCGATTGTCGAACAGGCGCTGCTCATGCCATCCGCTGGCGAGGAAGGGGCGCCAGGCGTTCTCTGGCTGCTTCAGTCGATCCGCAAGTAGATAGAGTACCGCCGGGTTGTGGGTCAGGCCCACGTGGCTGCCCGGTACGCGAATGTTCTCACTTTGCGCGCGCTTTTCATCTACGCAGTAGTGCCAGTGCACCACGCCATCGCGTTGGGTAAAGATATTCGAGCAGGGCACTGTAGGAGTGGTTTGCCACAGCTCAGGCTGTTTCAGCATGGGGTCTTCGCCGGAGCCATTGAGCAGCGAAAACGCCCGACCGACGAAGCTTTGCACGCCACTGGAGTCGGTATCTGGAATGGCAAACGGCGAGCCGAGCGTGACGACCTGGCGCACGTTTTCGGGATCTAGAGCGGCCAGTGCTCGGGCATACAATCCGCCGAGACTCCAGCCGACCAGTGTGACCTTTTGTCCGTGTTGTCGCACAATGGCCGCCAGCCGGTGTTGTAAGGCATTCAACTTGTGCTGGTGAAGCCCGGTATTTACGCCCAATTTCCAAGGGTGGGGGTTGTAGCCCAGTGTTGCCAGGGAGTGGCGCAGCGAAGCCGTCAAGATATCGCTGGTCAGAAAAGCCGGAATAACCAGCACGGGGTGACCATCGCCCACGGGTAACAAACGCTCCAGGGGTTTGCTGGACAGGTGCGCCAGTGCCTCCAGTGCGAACCGAGTCTCCAGCACAGTGTGCAGGGCGTGGGGTTTCTTGTTCAACATAGCGATGATCTCCAAATATCTTCGCTTCAAGGAGGCGAGGGGCGGTGACGCTAACGGTTAGCTGTGGACAATGCAAAAGGGCGGGGTGGCCCAACCGGGCCTATTGATCCAAAAAAATAACTCAAGACTATGATTTATATAGAAAAATGTAGCCTACTACGTAATTACCGTAATACCCTCGGGATTTTGTTCAGGAGTTCAATATATTGACCTCGTTTCAGGTTGTGGAGCAGCCGGACTGGTCGCACTGGCTGGCGGATCAGGGGAATACTGTGCTGCTGGTGGATCACGACAGCGAGGCAGCAGACTATCGCCGCCGCATTGCTGAATCTCAGGGGCAAGCCTGGCTGGAAAAGCTGCGTGTGATCCCGAAGGCGCAGTGGTGGGTTGAATTGTGGGACAGCAGCTTCCCCGCGCGTCAGGTATTGCGTCCGGTGCAACTATTGGCGCTGGCAGAGCAGTGTCTTGGCGACAGTGCTCATTTGCCTGAATCAGTGATTGGACTGCAAGGCATTGCGCGACGTTTTGTTGACGCGTTCGAGATTGCCGAACGCTACGCCATCGCGTTAACAATGGCAGATGTGTCGGGGCCTGATCAGGAGGCGTTTCTTGTCTGGCGCGATGAATTGCGTCGGCGCCTGGATGCTATGGATGCTATTAGTGCGGGCCAGTTAGTCGCTACCCTGAGCCAAAACTTTGCATCTCTGGAGCTGCCGCAGCGAGTGCTGTTGAGCCACACACTGGAGCTGAGCCTGCCGGAACAGGATCTGCTGCGGTCAATGCGCAGCGCCGGGGTGACTGTGAATACTCTGCCCGTGTTTACCGAACCCCAAGCCGAGAGTGTCGTCTTTCAGGCGCGCTTTGACGCCGCAAGCGATGAAATTGTGCAAGCGGCACAATGGGTAGCGGCCCGTTTCGACGAGGCCCAACGCGGCAGTGCAGCCTTGCCCCGTCTGGCGATTGTGGCGCCGGATATGGTCAGCCGTGAAAACGCATTGCAGCGTGCGTTGGAGCGCTATCTCTATCCTCTGGCCCTGTTTCCGGCTGTAGCGGGGGGGCGAATCAACGAACCCTGGCGGGTCGGCAGCGGTAAGCTGGCAGGGTATCCGGTGATTGCGTCGGCCCTGGATGCTCTGCAGGCCGCCGCCGGCGACACCGAGCTTGAGCAAGTCAGTCGCCTGCTGCGCAGCTCCTTCATCGCCGAAGCCACTGAACTGTCAGCGCGTCGGGCGCGTCTCGACTGGCATTGGCGTGAATATCTGCAGTCGAATACATCCCTGCAGCGGGCCCTGCGTGAGGCTGAGTTCGCAGGATTTGCCGATAGTGTGGCGGCCCTTGCTGCCTTGCGCGATGCTGCGGAGGGACATCACTCGCGCTGTCTTCCTTCGGTCTGGGTTGAGCGCTTTGATAAAGAATTACTGGCGGTCGGTTGGCCAAATCGCGAGGCTGGCGATCCGGTAGTTGATCAGTGTCGGCAAGGTTTCAGTCAGGTGATGGATACCCTGCGTGCACTCGATCGCCAGCTGGGACGGATTTCCCGCACTCAGGCGCTGCGATGGCTACAGCACGTTTTGCAGAATAAACGTTTTGAGCTGCGCCGGGATCAGGCCCCTATGCTTCAGCTGCTGAATTTTGATGAGGCCAGTGGGCAGCACTTTGACGGACTCTGGATTATGGGGCTGACGGATGCTGCGCTGCCGGCCGCCGTGGAACCGTCGCCGTTCTTGCCACGCGACAGCCTGTTGCGGGCCGCGGTGCCTCGCGCTGATCATCGCGACGCGCTACTGCGAGACCAGCGGCTGCTAAGCTCGCTGATGACGTCAGCCAGGCAGGTGGTGTTGTCCAGTGCCGGCCAGAGTGAGGAAGGCGTGCCCCAGTCTGCCTGCACGCTGATTGACTGGCATTATCCGCAGTATCCTTTGGCGGTGGATGAGGAGGCTTTTGAACTATCTATCGGCGTGACACTGCCTGACGAGGACCCGGTGCGACCGGTATCCGCGGCCGAGCGACAGGGTTTGCGCGGAGGAACCGGCATTTTCAAGGCCTTTGCGGCGAGTCCGTTTTTCGCCTTCCTGAAATATCGCTTGCGACTGGAGGCACTGCCGGTGCCGGTTGAAGGGCTAGATGCTCGCGTGCAAGGACAATGGATTCACCGCGCGCTGGACCACTTCTGGGCTGAAGTGAAAACCAGTGCTGCGCTGGCTACCCTGACTGACACACAGGCTGAGGCGCTATTGGAAGCGGCGGTGGGGCGCGCTATGAGTGATGCGGTCGCGCACGGCGACGAGCTGCAGCGTATCGAAAAGCGCCGGATTCTCACCTTGCTGAATGAATGGCTGGCCTTCGAGCGCAGTCGCAATGAACCCTTTGTCGTGGAAGCCAGAGAAGTAGGGGGCAAGGTTGATGCCTTTGGGCTGCCACTGCGTATTCAGATTGACCGTATAGACCGCATTGGCGATCACCGGGTGGTACTGGATTACAAAACCGGTAGTGTCACGGCCAGTGCGCTTAATGCTGAGAACCTGCTGGAGCCGCAGTTACCGCTCTACGCATTGCTTGGCGAGGCGGTGACCGGGGAACCGGTGGACGGCGTTGTACTGGCCCAGATCCATCCCCGCGACGGGATGATGGTGCATATGCGTTCTTGTTGGGCTGCTAACCTGGTGGATAAAACAGTCAGAAACCCGGTGGATACGCCGGAGAAATGGGAGGCTGAGTTAACCGCCTGGCGTAAGGTATTGGCAGGCTATGCCAATGGTTTTCTCGCCGGTGACAGCGGGCATGATTACGCTCAGGGCGCAGGGGCCTTTCCCTATGATCCCTATGTGACGGTGCTGGCGCGCGAAGAGGTGCTGGACGATGAATAAGCCGGTACCAGATCAGGCGGCCCGCGATGCTGCAATAGATCCGCATCACTCCGTTCTGCTGCGCGCTCCTGCCGGTTCGGGTAAAACTGGGGTGTTGCTATTGCGCTTTCTGAATTGCCTGCTGAGCGCCCCGACTCCGGAAGCGGTGGTGGCCATCACGTTCACCCGCAAGGCTGCAGCGGAGGTGCGCGAACGTATTCTTGATGCCTTGACGATTCAAGAAGGGGATGGCTCACCCTACGGCGATACGCTGGCGGCGCTGGCGTCTCAGGTTCGCGAGCGAGACCAACAGCAGGGTTGGGGATTGCTGCATAATCCGTCGCGACTGCGTATTTCCACCTTTGACAGCTTTTGTGCGCGCATCGCGCGCCGCTTGCCGCTGCTGTCAGGGCTTGGCCAGATTCAGACCACCGATGACGCGGACGCGCTGTATCGAGAGGCCATATTTAATCTGTTCCGCCAGTTGGAAGGGGATGATGCCGCATTGCGCGCGGCGCTGGGTAATGTATTGGACTACGCCAGTAACCGTCTGGAGCAGTTGATTCCCCTGTTGAGCAATTTGCTGGCCAAGCGTGATCAGTGGGTTGAAGGTGTAGTTGCCGGCGATGTGGCAGGGATGGAGCAGGCTCTACAGGCGGTGGTTGTCAGCGCGTATCAGGATTGTTGTGAACACCTTGCACGCCATGATTTTTCGCAGCTTATTGAGATTGTCAGGCAGCAGTCAGGCCATGAAGAAAAGCTCGCCTGGGCGTGTGACTGTGCTGAGCTGCAGCCATTTGATGAAGGCAATCTGCGGCTGCACGCGCGCCTGGCAAATCTGATGTTAACTGGCACGGGCAACAGCCGTAGCCTGCGTAAGCGGGTGGATAAAAACCTGGGGTTTCCTCCTAAACAGGCCGCTACCGAGGCCCTGAAAGCCTGGCTTTCGCAGCGCCATGAAGACCCGGCGCTGGAAGAGTTTACCGCCACCCTGCGGGCGCTGGCCGATCTGCCGTTGCCTACTTTGCCGGAGGCGGCGCGCAGTCTGATCGAAGACCTGATGCGGGTTTTGAAACATCTGCTGGCAGAGCTGCATCTGGTGTTCGACAGTCGCGGCCAACTGGATTTTCCGGAAGTGGCATTTCGCGCCATTAACGCGCTGACACCGCTGCCCGACAGCGAAGGTGTTTATGGTGATGCGCTACTGCAGGAAGATCGAATCCAGCATGTGCTGGTAGACGAAATGCAGGACACCTCGGTAAACCAGATTGTGCTGCTGCAACACCTGATGCAAGGCTGGGAGCCCGGCGATGGTCGCAGTTTGTTCCTGTGTGGCGATCTGCAGCAGTCGATCTACCTGTTTCGCGGCGCACTGGTGGGTGAATTTGAGCAGTTGCTGGCGCTGGGCTCCTTCAACGGTCATCCCTTGGTGTCGCTGCAGCTGGTGTCTAACTTTCGTTCGGCGCCGGCACTGGTGGAGTGGGTGAACACCGCGTTTACCGACACCTTTGCCGACAGCTATACCCCGGCGCAGCCTCAGCGCAGCGAGCCGGGCGAGGTGGTCGTGCATGCCTTTGCGGGCGATAAGGCCGCCGCCCGGGAGCAGGAGGCGGCGCGTGTCGTAGCACTGGTGCAGGCCGCGCAACGCGACAACCCTGAAGGGAGTATCGCCATATTGGTACGCTCGCGCAGCCATCTGCGGGCGATCGTACCGGCCTTGAAGCAGGCGGGCTTGTCCTTTGCGGGGCAGGATATAGATCGCCTGGCAAGTCAGAGTGCGGTTATGGATTATCTGGCCCTGCTGCGCGCCTGGTGGCACGGCGCCGATCGCGCCAGTTGGATCGCTTTGCTGCGCGCGCCGTTTGTCGGCTTGAACTGGGACGACTGCTGGGTGGTGGCCAATGCTGCCAAGGAGCAGCTGATCAGCGAACTGGTATTGGAATTCGATCAGGGTTCGACACCGGCGATCTTTCAGGGAGAGTTGGCGCTGTCTGGCGAGGGAGTGGCGCGACTCCAGGCGCTTGCTGCGGTGTGGCGCTGTATTGCCGATCACCCCCGCGCCGTCGATATTCGCTGGGCGGTGCCGGCGCTGTGGCATAGCCTTGGCGGTCCGGGGCTGGTTGACGGCCAGTCGCGGCGCCATATCGAGCGGCTGACCAATTTGCTGGCTGATCACAGCCCGGGTGGAATACTGCAAAACTGGCAGGAATTTCAGCGCGCCCTAGACAAGCTCTATGCTGAATCTGCGCCAGCGAAGCTGGAGATCATGACCATCCACAAATCCAAGGGGCTGGAGTTTGACACGGTCATATTGCCCGGCTTGGGCGAACAGGGGCGTAACGGTGAGGGCGCCCTGTTTTATTGGCGGCGCATGGCCGGGCAGCTGGTCCTGGCGCCGCGTTCGCCGCGCGGTAACGACGAGGACACCGACCGGCTATATCGCTATCTGCAGCAGTTCCAGCAAAGCGAAGTTAACCGTGAACTTGATCGCCTGCTCTACGTGGCGCTTACCCGGGCGCGACGCAGCCTGCATCTGGTTGGCGCGGCAGGCGTGAGTAGTAAAGGCGACCTGACAGTTAGCAGCAGTTCGCTGCTGGCACGGCTGTGGCCGCAAGTGACAGCCGATTTTGAAGCCGCTGAGGTGCTCGAGCCGGTGGCTGCAGAAGCTGTTCTGCGCACGCCGCTCGCGCCGCGCCGCGATGGCGAACTGGCGCTGACTGTCAAACGCGAGTGGCCCGGTGAAAACACGGTAGAAACGACGGTCGACCGGCTAGCGCGGCAGGCCCGCGAAGGTGTTTTGGAGGCCAATATCGAGGAGCGTTGTGTCGGGCTGGTCTACCACGAGCTGATGCGTCGTCTGGCGATGACGGGGGCGCCCAGAGAAGACCTGTATCCGGCCATTGCTGCTCGCCTGCGTCATTACTGTCATCCAGAAGCAGCACTGCAAACCAGTATCGAGCAGGTTATCAGCCTGGTGGAGAACACTTTTTCCTGTGAGCACGGTCGCTGGATTCTGGGAAGTTATCAGGCCTCGGGTGCCGAACAGGCTCTGCGCCGGCAAATGGGCGACCGCTTGCAGAAGTTTATCGTCGACCGCTTTTTTGTGGATGGCGACACCTGCTGGATCATCGATTACAAAACTGCTCGTGGCACTGGCGAGGCCTTCCTGGCAGCGCAACGCGATCGCTACAGCGAAAAAATGCAGACCTATAAAATGGTGATATCTCAGGCCACGGGGTGGCAGGAGGTGCGCGCCGCGCTGTATTTCCCGGCTTCGCAGTCGCTGGTTGAGTGCTGATGGGGGGTTAGCGTCGGCCGCCGATGGCGTCTAGCAGCGCGGCAAAGCGGGCGAGGTCGCGGTCATAGCGGGCCGCGGTCTGTTCTTTTTCGGTTTCGCGTACCTCAATCAACTCTTCGACATCGCTGAGCTGCTGTTTAAGGGTGGCGATGGCATCGAGCTGTGCATCACTGACTTTCTGGCCCTGGCGCTCGGCTTCGGCCGCCCGAAAAACCTCCCGTTCGACCTGCGTTTTCAGGTAGTTGCGGTTACCTTTGAGAATCGATATGCGTACCTGAATGTCGCTGAGGGCGCGTTTCTTGGCTTCGCGGATATCGTTGACATCGCTGTAGCGCAGCAGCAGTGACTCATCCCACCGTTTTTGTTGTGCTTCGCGTTCCCGGGCCAAGTCGGCTGCCTCGGCGGCACCGGGAGGCAGAGCCGGTGCGACGCGTTTTACCACCTGACCGCCCGGTTTTATGACCTCGTAGCCGCGATTGACGGCAGCTGGTGGGAGGGTGTCATTGAGCACTATGCTGCCCTGCTCGTCCTGATACCGGAAAAGCAGTTTCCCTGCCTGCGCGGGGTAGGCCAAGGTGGCTGCCAGTAGCAGCACGCCTAAATGGGTTTGCGTCAATCGTTCTCTCATCGCGAGGGCTTGGCCACCAAAGGGGGATTAGACACCAAACTGACGGCGGTAGTTCTCAATAGCTTCAAGGTTAGCAGCTTCCACGGTATTTGTACGCAGGTACTCCACAATATCGTCTAGTTGAATAATACTCACTACGGGAAACCCGAAACGTTGCTCAACTTCCTGAATGGCCGATAATTCGCCCTGGCCGCGTTCCTGCCGGTCGAGCCCGACAATCACGCCAGCTACCTCGCCACCGGCAGCGGCGATGATGTCCACAGATTCGCGAATGGCGGTGCCGGCCGTAATCACGTCGTCGATAATCAGGGCCTTGCCCTGCAGTGGCGCGCCTACTAACACGCCACCTTCACCGTGAGATTTGGCTTCTTTGCGGTTATAGGCATAGGGGACATCGCGATGATGGTGGTCGGCCAGTGCGCAGCTGGTTGCGGCGGCCAATACGATACCCTTGTAGGCTGGGCCGTAGAGCACATCAAATTCCGGTGCTCTGGCGCTAATGGCGGCCGCGTAGCAGCGGCTCAGGGTGGCTAGCGCTGCGCCCTGGTAAAATTTTCCGGCATTGAAGAAATAGGGGCTTTCGCGGCCGGATTTGAGGGTAAATGTGCCAAATGTGAGTGCTTTTGCCGCAATGGCCTGTTCAATAAATTGTTGTTGATAAAGTTCCATAGTACCCTTCAGCTCCAGCCTCTATGTGGCAGATTTTTCGCGCTTTTTTCGGACAGATTGCTCCGGCTGCGCTAAACTGCCCATTGTAGCAGCCAAAAGCGCGCAATAATAAATTGGCTGGCAGTGCCACCGGCGTACCTTAAAGCGTAAATAATGGGTATTGCAGGGTGGCTGGCTGCGAGCACTGTATCTTACCGAGAGCTTATTGGGTTATTAATGAGAATAATCAGCTTTTGTGCCAACGGCATTGAAGACGCCGCCCAGCGCGGGTTTTTCGAATGGATTGAAGAGCAGGACGCTGACATCATCTGTATTCAGAACATTGGTGTTCAGGAGTACAAGCTGCGTGATCCCAAGTTCTTTCCGTCGGAGTACAACGCGTATTTCTTCGACGCAGCTGAACCCAATACCAACGGTGTGGCCATTTATACCCGGCGACTGCCCAAGGCTATTATGTATGGCCTGGGGTTTACCGATTTCGATATGGAAGGCCGCTATATCCAGGCGGATTTCGACGAGCTCAGTGTTGGTTGTCTGCTGGCACCAAGCGGTTACCCCAAGGATGCCAAAGCTCAGGCGCGCAAGGGCGAATTTTTTGACCTGTATTACAACCACCTGAACAAGATTCGCAACAAACGTCGTGAGTTCGTGATCTGTGGCAACTGGAATATGGTGCACCGCAACATCGATGTGCAAGAGCCGGATGCCGTCCAGGGTATGTCCGGGTTTCTCGGCGAAGAGCAGCAGTGGATGGAGCGGCTGTTTCACGAGCTGGGCTATGTCGATGCCTTCCGGCAGGTTAACCGCGACGCGGACGAATTTACCTGGTGGCCCGACGGTGACCAGAACAGCAGTGGCTGGCGGGTGGATTACCAGATTGTGTCGAACCGTTTTAAACCGTATATCGAATACGGCACCATCTACAAAAACCAGCAGTTTGGGGATCATGCGCCCCTGATCATGGATTACGATTACGAACTGCCAGAAGCAGAATTCTAAGCGCCCCCAGCAGGGTGCAGCTAACCTGTTGTTGTAGCCAGCTCAGCCAGCAGCGCTGAATTCAGGGCTTCCTCTATCTGTACTTTATGGCGCAATGCCTCACCAAGACGCTGCCCCGCGTTGACACCTTCCTGCGCGCGGTCGCGATAAAGAATCTGGTTCACGTAACAAAAGCGCAGCTGGTGTGGCGGCAGCTGCTCGCGAATGTAATCGGCGGCGTGCTTCAGAATGTCTTTCCCGTACTGGGCAAAGTGCAGGGTTTTCTGGTTGATTTTCAGGTCGAAGCGAGCACCGTCATCGTCGGTGCGCGAGGCCAGCATATTCACCACAATACGCAGTCTATCCGAGCGCAGCTGCTGAGCGAGCGGTTCAACGAGCGGGCGACCGTTACGCTCAACCAATTCGTACCAAGCCACGGCGCAGTTGTTGAAGTAGTTCTTGCGCAGGCTGTCGATAAAGTTTTTCAGTTGGCCGAGCATGATACTGCTGTCGTCGCAGAGCAGTGACTGATAGTGAATGCCACCGCGGCCATCAATAACATAAATGTCGGCTGCTTCCTCACGCCTTTGGAACACTATGCGCAGCGCACCGGGGCTCTGCAGCTCACTGACACAGCGCAGGGCTTGTAGGTTTGCGTTATCGCGGCTCACCTCAATACGGCTGTTGGCGTGCTCGCTGCCAGCCAGCAACTGGGTAAGGTCGCTGAAGTTCGACGCGGCGCGCAGGCGGACCGTGTTCCTGTGGCGCTGAAAACAGTAATAAGTGCGACCAGCCTCAAAAATAAAACGATCGCCGTCCCCCGCTTTGTCAAAAAACGCCATTACGGGCTGCAGGTCGTCGTTAAACTGGCTCGCGTAGCGCTCAGCGCTTAAAGAAAAGGGTTTGATCTGCAGCGCTATCGGTTGTTTCTGGCTCACCGTTGCCGCCAGTACATACTGCATCGCTTTGGCGGCTGCGTGGCTGTCGGTAAAGCTTTTGCAGATCACCTCGCCCCAACTGGTGACGTTGACTATATCGACATGTCCCACAAGTGGAGTGTCGAAAGAAGAACGTTGGCTGGCGCTGCCCACAATGCAGGTCAGCGATTGCGTATAGCGCGCACTTTCAAAGCGTTGATGATACTCGGGGTGGGTGGCGTAGGCCGAGTCAGGCAGGATGCCTGCAAGCTGCTTGACCAGGTTTTCCAGCTTGCCGCGATGGTGATCCGGATGATCCGACGCTAGATGAAAGCGGGTGTCGCCGTCGATCAGGCCATTGCACAAACACCAGCAAATGAGCGCAGGCAGGCTGTCGCTTTCGCGTAGCGCCGTGCTGCTGTGCCAGTTCACCAGCGTGACCTTGCCGGCTATTAGCGCCCAGCTGGGCTTGTCGGGGTCGGCCTTGCCCAAGTAGCAGAAGCTTAAGTTTTTTTCTGCCAAGTCTTCGGAGATGCCGCTGTTGATCCAGTCGATCTTGTCCGGTTGGCGTTCGAATGCGGAAAACAGTTTGCGGCCCAGCACGCTCATTTCTCGGGAGCTGATCAGTTGGTCGGCCTGGTTCCGGGTGGCGAAGTTCTGTAGAAATCGGTAGCTGCCGGTTAGCTCGCGCACCAGTTCCAGGTGCTCCTCGCGCACTCGGGTTACCCGCCAGCTGTCGCGCATGTCGAGGTTGTGCAGCTGCTCATTGCTCCAGCCCCATTGCCTGACGAGCTCTTCGAGCACATTTTCCCGCCACCCAAGATAATTGCTGCGGCGGCTCAGTTTGAGCTCGGTCTTGAAATAGAAGGCGCGGCGCAGCAAGTTCAGGCGCAGCGGCTCGTCGCGCTGCTCTAGGTAAGCTTCCAGGCGCTGATAAATCATCGTGTAGGGGTCGTGTGGTTCCGCCCGCCACTGGGGTTGGTGCAGTTGGCGCTTTAATGTTTCCGATAGGGTGTGATTATCAGGGTGGGCGCTGGCGTAAGCTTCAATCAAGAGCAGCTTGATCAGCGACTTATGGGGTTGGCTGATGGCTTTGAATAGCTGCCAGATGCCGGCGCCCACGTACTCCCCAGCTGGAATCTGATGCACATTGCCAAAATCTAGGGTCAGTCGGCCAATGCGCTTGTGTTTGTGGTGAAGCTCGGCGAGCGCGCCATCGTAGTCCGTGGTGTCGGGAGAAATCAGCCACCAGGCCGGATACTTACCGGCGACAAGTATGGCGCTGCGGTAAAATTCGTCCAGTAAAAGGAAGTGTTGCGTGCTGCCGCAGTCTTCGGCGTTCAGGGCCTTGCGTTCACCGGCGCGGAAAGCCTGCGCCGACATCAGGAAAAAATGTATTTCCAGCCCTAGTGCTTTGTTGGCGTAGTGGCTCAGGTCTTCGCATTTCTGGTTCAGTGCGGCTCGATCGCCGTCGCTCAGGTCGGCGCGGTGGCAAACCCACACATCGATGTCTGAACTGGGTGCGTGGGCCACACTGCCGATCGAGCCCATCAGAAACAGCGCTTCCAGATCGTGATTTTTGTCTGCCGAGGGGGTGTACTGAAAACTATTAGCCAGATGCCGTTTAACGCGCTGCACCATTTCTGGCGAGGGCTGGTAGCCGCTCAGCCCCGCCGGGCATTGTAGCGACTGGAAGCCGGGCAGGACGGGGTGATTGCAATGAAAAAACAGGGGTAGGAAATCCAGAAACAACTGCTGGCGGGGGCCGAGCAGGGAGCGGGCACGCTCCAGCCGCAGCTGGTTCATGGTTTGTAACCGCTTGAAAACCTCTTTGATGTCAGGGGCTTGGCGATGAAAAAATCGACGAAACCCGGCACTCAATGGCTGCAACATTGCTGGACGCTGTGCTCCCCGGCGGCCGAAAGGTGTGGCTCGCAAGCCAAAAGCTGCCTAAACATTCTCCTGTAATCCTGTGATATGCAAGCCATTTTTTTATATTGATGCAGACACTATTCCGGCATCGCGCTATTATGGTTTAGACCATAAGTATCTGCTGCTGATCGGCGTGAACGGCCCCGGTCAGCGCTACAATAACTCCGTGGAGGTTGTTCCCATGAAAACACGCTCGCCTGTCGCACGCTGGTTTAATGCGCTCTGCCTGTCTCTGGCTCTGATAATACCGCAATTGTCGGTTGCTGACGTGGTAAAGCAGCAGCCGACCGCCCTAGCGATGGCGACGGATACAGTCATCGTGCGTCCAGTCATGCTGGCCGTTACTGTGGTGGGAACCGCCTTTTTTCTGGTGAGTTTGCCGTTTTCAGCCTTGGGCGGCAATGTCGGCCAGGCAGCGGACACCCTGATGGTACAGCCGGCGGCCAACACCTTCCTGCGTTGTCTGGGCTGTACCCGCATGGAATACCGAGAGCGTGACGAAGACTGAGTTTCACATTCCTCTCGGATGACTACCTATACCGGGCGGCAGCTCCTTTAAGGGGGCCACATCGCTCCCGGAATCCTTTAGAATAGCCGCAATCTCCGGTGCGCCCCATCAGGGCGCGCACCGCGTTCCGTAATATCCCCGGTGCGCACCTCCGGCACCGCATGTGACATTACACTCCCAGGCAAGGATTTGGATAGTGGAAGACACCCCCTCACCAAAGAAGGGCTTTTTTGATCGGATAAAGGCTGGTTTGACCGGGTCTGAAGAGGATCTGGCAGCCGCTGAAGGTTTTATCGATGACGCCGAACTAGCGCCCTGGCAGCATGTTGAGCTGACCGACGAGCAGCGCATGCGCCTGTTCGAGCGCCTCACCCGTGGTCTGCAACAGACCGGCGCCAACATCGGGCAGGGGCTGGGCAACCTGATTCTCGGTCGCAAAGCTATTGATGACGACCTGCTGGAAGACATCGAAACCCAGCTGCTGATGGCTGATATTGGTATCGATGCCACGCAGCAGATCATCGACAACATCACCGATGCGGTTAAACGCAATCAATTATCTGATCCGGAAGCCTTGTATCAGGCGTTGCAGCAGGAGCTGACAGCACTGTTGGCGCCGGCGCAGTCGGAGCTGGTGATCGAAGAGGCCCATAAACCCTATGTCATTCTGGTGGTGGGTGTAAACGGTGTTGGCAAAACCACCACCATCGGCAAGTTGGCAAAACAACTTCAAGTGCTGGGCAAGTCGGTCATGCTGGCAGCCGGCGACACATTTCGCGCCGCTGCGGTCGAGCAGTTGCAGGTCTGGGGTGACCGCAACAAGGTACCGGTAATTGCCCAGCACACTGGCGCAGATTCTGCGTCGGTGATTTTCGACGCCCTTCAGGCAGCCAAATCCCGCGACGTGGACGTTTTGATCGCGGATACGGCGGGTCGACTGCACAACAAAGACAACCTGATGGAAGAGCTGAAAAAGGTTGTTCGGGTAATGAAGAAAATCGACGATACCGCACCCCACGAAGTGATGCTGGTGCTGGATGCCGGCACCGGGCAGAACGCATTGACTCAGGCGAAACACTTCCAGCAGGCGGTCGGTGTGTCCGGCGTCACCCTGACCAAGCTCGATGGTACCGCCAAAGGCGGTATTATCTTTGCCATCAGCCAACAGCTTGGTATTCCCATTCGCTTCATTGGTATTGGTGAAGGCATTGGTGACCTGCGACCATTTCGCGCTGACGAATTTGTGGAGGCGTTGTTTGCCCGCCGAGCAGACGAAGCATAGGATAGGTTGCCTCCAACATGACAACTGTCCGGACGATAACTAATTCATGATCCAGTTTGATGACGTCTGCAAGCGCTACCCCGGTGGCCACTCGGCGCTCAATCATCTGAGTTTTCAGGTGGAACGCAACGAGATGGTGTTTCTCACTGGGCACAGCGGTGCGGGCAAGAGTACGCTGCTGAAATTGATCATGATGATGGAGCGCCCTACGTCGGGACAGGTCTTTGTCGACGGTAAAAATCTCAATCGTCTGTCGGCGCGCAAAATTCCGCAGCACCGACGCGGTGTCGGCGTGGTATTTCAGAATCATCAGCTGTTGTTTGATCGCAGTGTGTTCGACAACGTGGCCCTGCCGCTGATTATTGCCGGTTTTCAGCCGCGTGATGTGGGTCGACGGGTGCGGGCGGCATTGGACAAGGTCGGTTTGCTCGACAAGGAAAAGAAGAATCCGGTCACTCTATCTGGTGGTGAACAGCAGCGTGTGGGTATCGCGCGCGCTGTGGTGAACAAGCCAGCCTTGTTGTTGGCGGACGAGCCCACCGGCAACCTCGACCCGGAGCTATCGGCCGAGATCATGAATCTGTTCGAACAGTTCAATCAGGTCGGCGTAACAGTGATGATTGCCAGTCATGATCTGTCGCTGATTGAGCGGATGCCTTACCGGGTGCTCACACTCAAGGAAGGGCAGATGTTGCGCAGCGCGGCGGTGAGCTCATGAGTGCCACGCCAACGCGTAAACCGCGACGCTCACCCCCGGAACAGAAAACGCCGGGGCTGGGCGCCAGCCTTGCCCCGATCGGATTGAAAGAACGCTGGCACGGCTACTGGGCCAATCAGCGGCAGGTGGGAAAGCAAACACTGCAGCGACTGCTCGGTGAGCCCGCCTCGACGGCGATGACAGTCCTAGTGATCGGTATCGCCTTGGCGCTGCCGTTAGTCATGATGGTTGCGTTGTCCAATATAGAACAGCTCGGACGGGGCTGGGATGGATCTGCCCGGATTTCACTGTTCCTCGATAAGAAGCTCAACGACCGGGATAGCGAAGCCTTTGCATCGCGCCTGCGGCAGCGCCCGGAGATTGCGGCGGTCGACTATCGCTCATCGCGTCAGGCGCTGGATGAATTCCGTAGTCTCTCTGGCTATGGTGATGTGCTCAATTCACTCGACAGCAACCCGCTGCCGGCGGTGGTGTTGATTACACCAAAAGATAAGGCGCCGGCGCAGAGTCGATTGCTGCTGACAATGCTGTCGGCAATGCCGGAAGTGGCGCAGGCCAAACTTGATCTGGAGTGGGTGCAGCGACTGCAGGCAATGATGGACATCGGCAAACGTATAACACTGGCGATGGCTTTTCTGCTGGTGCTTGGCGTCTTGCTGGTCATTGGCAACACTATCAAGCTGGCGATTGAAGCGCGTCGCGATGAAATCGTGGTGGTGAAGCTGGTGGGTGGCACCGATGCTTTTGTAAGACGCCCCTTTCTGTTTACGGGCTTCTGGTACGGGCTTGGTGGCGGTTTGGTAGCGTGGCTGATTTTGCAAATCAGTCTGCTGCTGGTGGCCGGCCCGGTATCGGCCCTGGCTGGGCTGTACGATAGCCAATACACCCTGATGGGGCTTGGCTTCGGCAATACACTAATGCTCTGGTTTACCAGTGGCTTTCTCGGCTGGATGGGCGCCTTTCTAGTGGTGGGTCGCCAGCTCAAGGAGATTGAGCCGCGCTAAACACTGCGGTTGCTACAGGCGAGGCGTTCGATCTCTAACTCTCATTTTTATGTCGCTGCGTGTGGTGGCTTCGTGTCGTGGGTGGCCAGCCTGCCACTGCCACGCAAACCTCTAACAGAGCAGCCGCAGTGGACAACACTGACCTCCTCAGTCAAACTTCATAAACCAAAAAAAATATTATGAAATAAGATTCTCAAGGGGGATTTATGTCCGGTCGACTATATGTATTGCTAATGCTTGGTGTGAGCACACTGTTAACAGCCTGCGCGTCAAACCATGTTGCCAACAGCGAGCAGATTGAAATGCGCGCTATGGAGCAGGCTGGCAATGCTGACATCACACCGAAAGACGCGATTCAACGCGCGTCAGAGGCTTACGAGAAAGCCATCGCTGATGAATTACTGTTTTATGCGCCGTCTCATATGGAGAATGCAAAGGCGAAACTCTCACAGGCGATCAAGACGAATCACACCGCCAAAGCCCCTGAAGACGAAGTAGAAGCGCTGAGCGCGGCTTTCGCTGCCAGCAAATTGGTCGCTGATGCGTACACCAATAGAGAAAATGTAGAGACGCATTTGAGCAAGGTGTTGGAGCACCGTGAAGTTCTGCTGGAGGTGCAGTCCGATAACGTGCATCCAAAGCTGTTCCGCAAAGCGGTCAATCAACTGGAAGGCTTGATCAGGGATATTGAAGGCGGCCAGCTGGCGAAGGCAAAAGACAAAGAGGCGTCGGTGCTGGCGTACTACGCCAAAGTTGAAATTGAGACCATGAAGACGCAGCATCTCAGTAAGGCTGTTGAGAAACTGGGCGAAGCCGAGTCCATTGGAGCTGATGAAAATGCTCAGCTTACCTTTGAAAAGGCGGAAGAGGCTGTCGACTACGCCAACAACTTTATAGAAGCCAACTATCGAGACCGCGACGGCATAAAGCGCGTGTGTCACAAGGCTCTGGTCGCTGCTAAACATGCATACTATGTTGCGGAAGAGTCAGCCAGGCTGGTTGAAATAGGGGAGAAAGAAGCAGAGCAGTATGTGCTCTACATTGGATCCTTGTTGCAGCGAGTTAATGAAAATGTCGGTATAGCGGATTTTCAGGCCTTGCCTCTCAGAGAGCAGGCGCGAGAGCTGGCTGAGGCCTTCAAGATCGAAGCCCGCAAGCGTGAAACTCTATCAGAGCGCGAGCTGAACGAGGTGGACGCGGTAACTGAAGAAGAAAACCAAGCAATAATGTAAGTAAGTTGCTGCGAGCCGGGTACCGCGTTACCCCCCGGCCTTGGTAAACCTGAACACTGCGCGGGATTGTTCGGTCCACTCGCTGATAGCAGTTGTCACTGTGCCGTTTACAATGACTGCAGCAAATGCCCGCCATCGACCGGCAGTGCCACACCGGTCATAAACGATCCGGCTTCGCTGGCCAGCAGTAGCAGTGGGCCGCTCAACTCGTCCAGTTGGCCGAGCCGTTGCGGCGGAATCCTGTTCAGATAGCTTTTGCCTTTGTCAGTCTGAAAAAAATCGCTGTTTAGCTCAGTTTCAAAATAGCCGGGGCACAGTGCATTGACGCGTATATTTTTGCGCCACAGTTCCAGTGCCTGGGTTTTGGTGAGCTGTACTACGCCGGCTTTGGCGGTCGCGTAAAAAGTCTGATCGAGCCCGGGTTGCAAGCCGAGGATGGAGGCGACATTGATAATGCTGCCGCCGCGCTGGGCCTTAACCAATCGGCGCGCGGCTTCTTGGGCAACACGCCACACCGCTTTGAGATTGGTGTCCATAGTGAAATCCCAGCCTGCTTCGTCGCCATCGAGGAAGCGGCTTGGCGCCGCGACACCGGCGTTATTGACCAGAATATCAACCGTGTCAAAGTGGGTTTCGGCGGCATCGAAGGCCGCGCTGATGGAATCGGCGTCGGTGACATCCATGGCCGCTGCCAAGGCTTCTCCGCCGCTCTGGGTAATTGCGTTGACCAGCGAATGCAGCCGGTCAACGCGGCGTGCGCCGACCACCACGCGTGCACCAGCCTGCGCCAACACTTTGGCAAAATGCTCGCCGAGGCCGCTGGATGCACCGGTAACCAAGGCTACTCGGCCCGACAGTGAAAAGTTGTCCATCAGTAAATTTCCTTAACCGTTTTCTGCGGTTGCCAGACCCAGCTCTGCGAGCGGGCGGGCAAGCGCGCCATAGGCGGTGGCTTTGTCGCTGGATGCATTGCCGTCCAGCGCCCGTTTCTGGATTCCCTGCAAAATGGCGCTTAAGCGGAAAAATGAAAACGCCAGATAAAAGGTCCAGTGGTCAATGCAGTCAATGCCGCGGCGCTCGCAATAGCGCGCGACGTAATCTTCTTCGGTGGGAATCCCCAGTGCTGTTCGATCGATATCGCCCAAGCCGGGTATGGCCGCATCGGAGGGAATGCGCCACTGCATGCACTGGTACGCCAGGTCAGCGTAGGGATGGCCGAGGGTGGATAGCTCCCAGTCCAGGAGGGATACTACCCGATTCTCACTGGGGTGAAACATCATGTTGTCGAGGCGAAAGTCGCCGTGATTGATGCACACCAAACCATCGTCTTTAGGCTTGTTTGCTTCCAGCCACTGTATCAGGTCTTCCATGGCGGGTATGTGTTCAGTCTCGCTGGCACGGTACTGCGTGGTCCAGCGACCAAGCTGGCGTTCAAAATAATTGCCTGGCTTGCCGTAGTCAGCCAAACCAACAGTGGCAGGGGATACGCTGTGTAGATCGGCTAACACCTGGTTCATGGCGTCATAGATTGCCGTGCGGTCGGCTCTGGATTGCTCCGGCAGGGCAGCGTTCCAGAAGATACGGCCTTCGACGAAATCCATCACGTAAAACATGGAGCCAATGATTGATTCATCTTCACACAGCACACGCATGGCTGGTACCGGTACTGGTGTGTCGGCCAACGCACGCATCACGCGAAACTCGCGGTCTACCGCGTGGGCTGACTTGAGTAAATTGCCCGGCGGCTTGCGCCGCAGTACATAACGGCCAGTTTCAGCGGTGATGAGGTAAGTGGGGTTGGATTGGCCCCCGGCAAATTTTTCGGCGTTGATGGGGCCGCGAAAACCTTCGATATGGTGTTCCAGGTAGGCGGTAAGCGCCTCTGTATCCAGTTCGAAACCGGTCATGGTTATCTTCCTCAGGCAGAATAGCGGTCGATGATTTTCTTGCCCAATGCCATTTGATGGACTTGGTCAGGACCATCGGCCTGACGACACCAGCGGGCATAGTTGAAGGCTTCGGCCATAAAGTAGTCTTCGGTCAGGCCGCCGGCGCCATGTAACTGCATACAGCGATCAATAACCGTCTGTACCAGCAGCGGTATGGTGGTCTTGGTGGCCGCGATCATGTCGACTGAGGCAGGCACGCCTTCGCGGTCTATTTTGTCGCAGGTTTTCAGTACCAGCAGCCGGCCCATTTCGATTTCGGAGAAGCTTCTGGAGATATCCTCGCGCACTGACTGGTGTTTGCTCAAGGGACGCCCAAACGTGCTGCGCGACACTGCTCGCTGGCAGGCAAGCTCCAGCGCGCGCTGGGCAGCACCAATCAGTCGCATGCAGTGATGCATGCGGCCAGGTCCGAGTCTGCTCTGGGCGATTTCGAAACCGCGGCCTTCGCCCAGCAGTACGTTGTCGGCGGGTACCCGTACATTGTCGAAGACCAGCTCCGCATGCCCAATGGGGGCGTCATCGTAGCCCAGCGTGGTTAGCGGTCGAATGATTTGTAGTCCGGGTGTGTTCTTTGGGACCAGTACCTGAGTTTGTTGCAGGTGGCGATTGGGGTTCTCCGGGTCGGATTTGCCCATCACGATGAAAATCTTGGTGCGTTCGTACATCGCGCCGGTAATAAACCATTTACGACCATTGAGTACCCATTCGTCACCGTCGCGCTCGATACTAAGCTCAATGTTGGTTGCGTCGCTGGATGCCACCTGTGGCTCAGTCATGGCATAGGATGAACGGATCTCGCCGGCCAACAGAGGCTTTAGCCACTGTTCTTTTTGCGCCTGGGTACCAAAATTCATCAACACCTCCATATTGCCCGTGTCGGGCGCGTTGCAGTTAAACACCTCGGGGCTCCACTGTACGCGCCCCATCAGTTCGGCCAGCGGCGCATAGTCGCTGAAACTCAGTCCGTCGTGATCGGCGTAATGCGCGTGGGAGGGTGGGATAAACAGGTTCCACAGCCCCTCGGCTTTGGCCTTGGCTTTGAGGTCGTCCATGATGGGCAGCGCGGCAAAGCGGTTGTTTGCGCGATGTAGCTGTTCGGCGTAGGTTTTTTCGTTGGGGTAAATGTGCTTGTCGAAAAATACCTGCAAGCGAGCCAGAAGTTCTTGGGTTTGGGCTGACGGTGAAAAATCCATGCAAAGTCCTCGCGCGTGTCTGGTGGATCGTGGCCGGTGGGCTCTCGCAGGCCGCTCTAGCCAGTCGGGTTTGTCAGGTGTAGGTAATCAGTCGGCTATCGTCCGGGCTCTCCAGGTGAGGCACGGCGTTAAACGTGTTCAGGCGCAGGAGCTTCTGGTTACCGTAGTAGCGGGTAATGCCAGTGTTAAGGGCCTGCAGGTTGAGGTTGACCATGTTTTCCACGCTTAACTGCAGTGTCTCGCGAACCACCGCGCTGATAGGGCCGCCGGAACTGACGACCAGAACTCGGCCGCGGGGTTCGGTCAGTGCTGACAAGGTGCCTCTCACCCGCGATTCAAATGCCGCCCAGTCTTCTGCCACATCGATCAGTTCGCCGCGATTCCAGGCCAGCAAGGCATCGCGCAGGCAGCCGTAAAAGGCGCGTGCGTCTCGCGTGTCTACATTCGTATCCGGGTTGAGGGCCCGATAGGCGGTGACCAATGCGTGAAAATCAAACTCGTTGAGCCCGGGCAATTCTGTTGCTGGGGGCTGTTCTGACAGGGCCTCCAGCACACCCGCCAGTGTTTCCCGGTGGCGGCGCATGGTGCCGGTAAATATGGCATCGAAGGTCATCTGGCGGCGCACAAAGTAATCGCCGAGCAGGCGGGATTGCTCCCAGCCCACTTCGGTGAGCCGGTCGTAGTCATCGGTGCCAAAGGCCGCCTGGCCGTGTCGCACCATCAAAATCTCAGCCATTGCAGTGCTCCTGTGTAGGGGGAATCAGGATAGGGTGATTATTGTTATTAGTTAAATTGATCATTTTTATGGATTACTATAATACAGGCTTATAATATATGACCTATGAACCTGTCCCGACTCGATCTCAATCTGTTTATTGTGTTTGACGCAGTCTACGCCCAGCAGAGTTTGACTCGGGCGGCGGAGGTGCTGCATGTCACACAACCCGCAGTGAGTAATTCGCTGGCGCGGTTGCGTGAGCTTTTCGATGACCCCCTGTTTGTGCGCAGCAAGGGTGGCGTGCGCCCCACACCGCTGGCCCGGCAGCTGATCGAGCCGGTGCGGGCCGCGCTGGCTACGCTGAATGATTGTGTCAGTGCCCGCCTGGATTTCGACCCCGCAGTGGCGCAGCAGACCTTCCGCCTCCACGCTACTGAACAGGCCGAGTTCAATCTATTGCCGGCGCTATTACGTGCGCTGACCCGGCTGGCACCGGGGGTGCATCTTGAAGTGGTGTTTTTAAGTCGCCGCGAGGTACCCCTGGCTCTGGCCAGTGGTGAGCTGCAGCTGGCGCTGGATGCGCCTCTGCTCAATCACCCAGAGCTGCTTAGTAGTCCCCTTTACAGTGATCAGTATGTCTGTGCCTTTCGCGCGGGGCATCCGCTGGCTGGGGAACCCTTGACCCTGTCGCGCTATCTGGCCGCCGAACATATACACGTCTCCAGTCGTCTCAAGGGCAGTGGCCACGTGGATCTCGCTCTGCGGTCTATTGGTCAGCGCCGCCGCATTGCTTTGCGCTTGCAGCACTATGGTGCCTTGCCGGGGATACTGGAAGATTCGGATCTGGTGGCATCGATACCGGCAGGACTGGCCAGAACCTGGGGCTTAACAGTGACGGAATTGCCTTTTGAGACCGCGGCCACTGACCTGCACCTGTTCTGGCACAGAACGGCAGATCACGACCCGGCAATCATCTGGATGCGAGAGTTGATTAGTTCGCTGCAGTAAGGGTTAGTTGGCTATTAGGGTGCTGCGCAACATCGGTTTTCGAAATTGAAATGCGCGAACGTAGTCGATGATCTGATCTTTCGGCAGTGCCGGTGAAAAGTAGAAGCCTTGCACATAGCGGCAGTTCATACCCTGCAGGATAGCGAGCTGTCCTGCGGTTTCCACCCCTTCGGCGACCACATCTATTTTCAGGCTGTGGGCCATGGAAATGATGGCTTTGACCAAGGCTCGGGCTTCGAAGTCAGTTTCAATGCCGTGTACAAAGGATTTGTCGATTTTCACAATATCCACCGGGAATTTGCGCAGATAGCTCAGCGATGAGAAGCCGGTACCGAAATCGTCAATGGCAATTTTGATACCGGCGTTGCGCAGTTCGCACAGCTGGTCGATGGTTTCCGGCTGATCCTGCATCAGCAGATTTTCGGTGATTTCCACGGTGATATTCGGAAACTGGTCCTGCACTTTGAGGGTGTTCAGTACCGACTGGTGGTGGCGTCGTTCATCGGCAAATTCGCGCGTTGATTTATTGAAGGCAAGCGCCAAATGCCCGCCTGTTTCTCGGTTGATGGCAGCCAGATCCTGGCAGGACTTGAGCATAACGTACTGGCCGAGTTCGGCAATCATGCCGGTTTCTTCGGCAATGGGAATGAATTCAGCAGGCGAAATCGACCCCCAGCGCAGCAAGGCTTCGCATTTGGCTACTTGGCCGGATCGAATATCGATAATCGGCTGGTAGTGCACGCTCAGCTCATCGTTTTGCAGGGCACACGCCAATTGCGTATGTAATGAGTGGCGACGATCGGCCTCCAACTGCATGGATTCGGTAAAAAAGCGCACAGTATTGCGACCGGCCGCTTTGGCCGCGTACATAGCCTGGTCTGCATGCTGCAGTAGTGTGGTCACATCGCGACCGTCTTCGGGAAACAGGCTGACCCCAATGCTGGCGGTGGTAAATACCTGATGGCCATCGATCACTGCGGGGGCGTGCAGTGACTGCACCAGGTTGTCAGCAATCAGTGCGCAGTGACGTGTGCCCTTGATACCGTCCAGTAATATGGTGAACTCGTCACCTCCCAGGCGGGCTACCGTGTCCGAGCCACGCACGGCGTGGCGGAAACGCTGGCCTATTTCAGCCAGCAGGGCATCGCCGGCACTGTGACCCAAAGAGTCATTGATGTTCTTGAAGTGATCCAGGTCGATAAACAGCACGGCCAGGTTACGCCGTTCCCGGTGGCTGGATTGCAGCGCGTGCGCAAGGCGCTCAGTAAACAGGTTGCGATTGGGCAGATTGGTGACCGGGTCGAACATGGCCTGCCGGGCAATGGTGGCATCGGCGCGCCGGATGGCTGAAATATCCTGCACTACCCCCTGCAACAGCACGACCTCATTGCCCTCCCAAACGGGCTCGATCATGTGGCGCAGCCAGATATTGCTCCGACCACCCTCATTGATCAGCAGCTCAAAGTGCTGTGCCTCGCCAGTTTGAATGGCTTCCTGGATGCGATGTTCAACGATTCGGCGATTGGCTTCATCGTAACGATCCAGCCAACGGCGTGGCCGCTCATCGATCAGTGGAATGGGCGACACACCGTGCAGGCGGAATACCTCGCTGGACACGTATTCCTGACCATTACGCAGATCTAGCTCCCAGCCACCCACGTCGGCGATGCGACCGACTCGTCGCAGTATGCCTTCGTTGCGCTGCAGCTTGGAATCTACTTCATGGCTGGACTGAAACTGACGGATAACCGTATACAAGATCAGTGAGGCGATGCCTGTGGTCAGCAACCCCACCAGCTTGAGCCATTGAATCAGTGGCGGATAGTTACCCCAGCCGCCGATGGGTGTGGCGGCGATTTCCCACTCAACGGCACCAAGTGAGACGGGCATGATGACCGGGTCAGTCGCAAATACCCGCTCTGCCCCAAAAAAGGCGCGCGAGCTTTCGCCGGTGAAGCGCTGGTTGCCGTGCCGCAGTGCTATATCGATCAGCAAATGCTGGGCGTTCAGCCCCACATTGTCGAGCAGGCCGTCAAAATCTATGGGCGCTGATACGATGCCCCAGAACGTGTGCTCCCCAGAGGTCACGTCATTCAAAAATACCGGCGCCCGACCGATGATCGCCCTTCCACCCTGAACGAGCTCCAGTGGACCGGCAACCACCAGACTGCGGCTGTCTCGGGCAAGTTCCACCATAGGACGCTGGACTTCATTGCGGTGGTAGTTCAGCCCGATAGCCTTTTGATTGCCGGCCAGCGGGTAGATCATTTTGATAGTGAGATCCGGCGCGGCCGCGATATTGATAAGCAGCGGCTCAAGATCAATCAGCGTGCCGACAAAATCGCTGAAGCGTTGTTGGTCGACCGTGGGCTCTGCGCTGATCATTCCCACGACCGATCGCAGCAGGGCGAAATTGCGGTGTATTACCTCTTCGAGCTTTTGCCGGTATTGAACAATTTCATTCCAGACATCACGGCGTTGAGAATCCAGGTAGCTTGCTTTCAGCTGGTGCTCAACAATCCAGATTACCGGGATAAGTACGCTGGCCAGTACCAGTGGCGCGCTGATTCTGGCGGGCAACATCAATACCGCGATGGTCAGTACGATTACGGCGCAGATAGCGCCGACGATCCAATTCCATCGGCTCTCAGCGGGAAGCTGATTGGCAACAGGCGAGAAAAACAGCGACTCGCCAGGGTAGGAGCCAGCAACCAGCCCAGCAGTTTTCAGCAGATGGTGGCTTTGTTGCCAACGCTCTGGTTCATTCTGACCAATGCGGACATTGGGATAGAACATATACTCCGGGCTTTGGCGGGCAAACGCGGCGTTGTAATGTTCGGCAGAGGCGTAGTGCACCTGATAACGCGGCAAGGATGAGATCTTTGCTGCCATTTCATCCCGGTGCTGCATGGCGTATTCCCAGCCGCGTAGGCTTGCCTGCACAAAGCGTTGAACCGCATCCGGGGAGCGGTCGATGACCCGCTGATGGGTGTACAGGGTGTCGCCGTAGAAAGCGCGCTCAGCGTCGGCAATGTTGAGTCGTCGAATGGCCAGCCCCCGCTCGTAGGCAGCTTCCTGTGCCGAAACGCCGTAGGTCAGCAAAGCGTCGGCGCGACCATTCAAAAGGGTGTCCAGCGTGAGGGGTTCGTCCACCAGCTGTGGTGGTGTCAGGCGTGATTGCCGGCTGCCCAACAGGGCCTGAAACTCGCGGGTGATATAGTCGTCCCGGTTGACGGCAATTCGCAGACCGGCAAGATCTCGCAGCGAGCGAAGCTTGGTATTCGCCAACGTCACGATGGCTCCAGGGGTTTTCTGGAAAATCGGTGCCAATATAACCAAGGCATGTCCTTTGTCGCGCCCGGCAAGGATGTCTAGCCCGCCAATGGCGAAATCTGCGGAACCCTGAATGAGTGCTGCCTGTGGATCCGTGTACTGACCATCCTCTGCAAAGGCTGAGCGCAGTGTCACCTCCAGTCCGGCTTCCTTGTAGTAACCCTGCCACAGCGCAGCGTAGTAGCCTGCAAACTGGAATTCATGCTCCCATTTCAGCTGCAATACCATGCGCTCGGCCGCTGCCACGGGCAGTGCCAGCACGAGCATAAGCATGGTGAATGTGTGAATCAGCGGTTTGAACAAAAGAAAAATACCTGCATTACCCCATCGTTTAGTGTATTCACCCTGCGGTATACAACCATCGCGACTTCTACCTACTTATGGCTCTTTCATCCAGCGCCTGATCCGGGCATCATGCGCCCCAAACAGTAAAGAGGAAGTATTTCGCCGTGCCTGTGTTGACCGCTCGTGAACTCGAATTTTCTGTGGGGCAGCAGATTCTGCTGGATCGTGCCAGCCTGCAGCTCGATCCCGGTGAGCGGGTCTGTCTGGTCGGGCACAACGGCTCGGGTAAATCGACTCTGCTCTCGATTATTGAGGGGACGCTGGCTGCCGATGGGGGCGAAGTGGCCTTGCAACCCGAGGCCACCATCGCGAGCATGCCTCAGGCCCCTCTGGAGATGGCAGCCGATACCACGGTCTACGACGCTGTGGCAGCCGGCCTGCGAGAGACCGGAGAACTGTTGCGCCAGTATGAACAGGCCGCGCGCCAGGCCGATATGACGGCGCTGGCCCGCTGCCAAGAGCAGTTGGAAGCGAGCGGCGGCTGGCACTTTCATCGCGCCATCGAGCAAACCCTCGATCGACTTAAACTCAATGGCGATACGCTGGTGGCGGAGCTCTCTGGCGGTTGGCGGCGGCGGGTGGCGCTGGCCCGTGCACTGGTTGCGGAGCCGGATATTCTGCTGCTCGACGAACCGACTAACCATCTGGATATTGCCGCGATCGAATGGCTAGAGCAGACCGTGTTGAATTACCGGGGGGCGGTACTGTTTATCACCCACGACCGCGCCTTGATTGACCGGTTGGCCACCCGCATTGTGCTGCTGGATCGTGGTCACCTGAAAAGCTATCCAGGTAACTACACTGAGTTTATGACGCGCCGCGCCGAGGATCTGCGGATAGAGGAAGAGCAGAATGCGCTTTTCGACAAGCGCCTGGCCGACGAAGAGCGCTGGATACGCACGGGTATCAAAGCACGACGCACCCGCAATGAAGGGCGGGTGCGAGCCCTCAAACGATTGCGCGAAGAATATGCGCAACGCCGCAGTGTGCAGGGCAGTGCCCGTCTGTCGGTGGAGCAAGCGGCATCCAGCGGCAAGCTGGTGGCGGAACTCACCGGGGTCGGCCATGGCTACAACGGCACGCCTTTAATACGCGATCTCGACCTGATTATCAGTCGGGGCGACAAACTGGCTCTGATAGGCCCTAACGGTGTCGGCAAGACCACGTTACTGCGGTTGATTGTGGGGGAGCTTGAACCCAACGAAGGTGCGGTCCGGCGTGGCAGCAAGCAGCAGATAGCCTATTTTGACCAGATGCGCTCGGTGCTCGATGACAACAAAACCGTGGTCGACGTGGTCGGGCAGGGGAGAGAAAGCCTGACCGTCAATGGTAAACAGAAACATATCATCAGCTATCTCGGTGATTTTCTGTTTACTGCTGAACGGGCGCGGTCGCAGATACGCGTGTTGTCTGGCGGAGAGCGGGCGCGAGTGATACTCGCCCTGTTATTCAGCCAGCCCGCCAACATTTTGGTGCTGGACGAACCGACTAACGATCTCGATATGGAGACACTGGAGCTGCTGGAAGAGCTGTTGATGGAGTTCGAAGGCACCGTGCTGTTGGTGAGCCACGACCGGGCGTTTGTCGACAATGTCGCCAGCGCCTGTCTGTTGTTCGAAGGCAACGGCCGAGTCGATAATTTTGTGGGCGGCTACAGTGACATTCCCGCCCAGCGCGTAAAGGCGGCATTTGCGCCGGCGGTAGAAGCCACGCCGTCGCCTGCGTCAAAAACCGCGCCGGTTGCAACAAAACCGGCACCTGCCAAAACCAAACTCAGTTACAAACTGCAGCGCGAACTCGATGCACTGCCGGATCGGATCAGCGAGCTGGAAAGCGAGATAGAGCAGCTCAATGCGCGTAGCCTGGAAGCCGACTTTGGCAGCCTGCCTCACGATGAGCTTAACGCCCATTGGCAGCGGATGACCGAGTGCCAACAGGCGCTGGATGAGGCCATGGAGCGCTGGCTCGAACTCTCGGAGCTGTAGGGAAAATTACGGATTTTCTGACCACGCCCAGGCGCTATGCTATAGCGGTTAGTGACTGGGCGGTTGTCATGAGTATCAAGCTGTTTCTGAAAGTGCGTCCAAAAGCATCACCGCTGCAGGGGGAAGTCTGCAACGCTTCTCTGGGCGGCGATTATGTGGTGACCCTTAGGGCCGATACGCCGCCTTCTTGCCTCGCCAGCGCTGCCTTCGATGCGGTGCTGAAATTCTATCAAGTCAATAATGGCGAAGATTTCAACGTGAACGCACGCGACGTTAAAGGTCGCATTGTGCTCGACACCGAGCTGCCGGATTACGGTGCGATGGCAGAGTACGCCCTCGATGCCAAACGATTGGACTCTGCCGCGCCGCCGGTGTCCTGACCACCGAGCTTCGTGTTCAGTGCGGTTGTCGATGTTTCCAACCGATTAACGTTCGGGCGCTTCTGCACGGTAGCGCTAATTACAGCACGACCACCGCGGCATTGACCGCCATGATCAGCAGCACCACCGAACTCAACGCAAACAGTGTCAGTCGAAGCATGACTTTGTTGATCGTTGCGTGCACCAGGCTATGCACAACGCGCAATCCTACATAGACCCAAGCCAGGGTGACGTTGATGGTGCCGGCGCTGCCAATAAAGGCCCAGACAAAGGCGGTGGCGTAGAAGATGGTCGGGTGCTCCATCAAGTGATTGTAATTATCGGCCTTCCACTGAATTTGTTTGGGCATTAGCCCTGCCAGCTCCGCGGTGCGCTCGCCTTTCTGCGGGTGCACCCGGTTTTTACGTAGGTAGGGAATGCGGGTCAGCGCCATCCAGCCCAGTACAAAGCAGGTCCAGAGTACGAGAGCCATTACCGGGGCGAGTATGGGGTCGGGTAGTGTCATTAGCGTTCTCCGCAGCAGGTATTGTTATCGGTGCAGAGAGGGTAGGCCGGTGAACAGGATTGGGCAAGGGGGGCGGCTGCAGAAAGCCCGTGCGCCGGATGCAGTGCACCCGGCGCGTGCTACTTAGTCAAAGGGGTGGCGCAGCACGATGGTCTCGACACGGTCCGGGCCGGTGGAAATGATATCGATGGGCACACCCACGAGCTCTTCTATGCGCTGAATGTAGTCGCGCGCATTCTGCGGCAGCTCTTCCAAGGTTTTGGCGCCCAATGTGGTTTCGCTCCAGCCGGGCAGTTCTTCGTAAACGGGTTCCAGAGTGCTGTAATCGTCGCAGTCGATGGGGGCGGGAATGACGTCGCCAGCAGCGTTCTTGTAGCCGGTACAAACGCGCACCACTTCCAGTCCGTCGAGGACATCAAGCTTGGTCAGGCAGATACCGGAAATGCTGTTGATCAGTACCGACTGACGTAGGGCAACGGCGTCAAACCAGCCGCAGCGGCGGGCGCGACCGGTGGTGGCACCGAATTCGTGGCCTTTGGCGGCCAGGTGCTTGCCCACATCGTCGAACAGCTCGGTGGGGAAGGGGCCGGAGCCGACACGGGTGGTGTAGGCTTTGGTAATGCCCAGTACGTAATCCAGATACAACGGGCCGAAGCCGCTACCGGTGGCGGTGCCGCCGGCGGTTGTGTTGGATGAGGTCACAAACGGGTAGGTGCCGTGATCGATATCCAGCAGCGAGCCTTGAGCGCCCTCAAACAGGATTTTCTGATCGTCCAGGCGATAGTCGTGCAGTAGTTTAGTGACGTCTGCCACCATGGGCAGCAACTGTTTGGCCATTTCCAGCGCGTCGTCGAGGGTCTTTTGATAATCGACGGCTTCAACCTTGAAGTAGTTGGTCAGCACAAAGTTGTGATAATCCATGACTTCGCGCAGCTTAGTGGCAAAACGCTCGGGATGCATCAGGTCACCCAGGCGCAGGCCGCGACGAGCGACCTTGTCCTCATAGGCTGGGCCTATGCCGCGCCCGGTAGTGCCGATCTTGGCTTCGCCCTTGGCCAATTCGCGGGCCTTATCCAGCGCAACGTGGTAGGGCAGAATCAACGGGCAGGATGGGCTCAGTCGCAGGCGTTCACGCACCGGTACATTTTTGGCTTCCAACTCACCAATTTCTTTGAGCAGGGCATCGGGGGCTAGCACGACACCGTTACCGATCAAGCAGGTAACGCCTTCGCGCAATACGCCGGAGGGAATCAGGTGCAGTACGGTTTTTTCACCACCAATCACCAGAGTGTGGCCGGCGTTGTGGCCACCCTGAAAACGAGCCACGATGGCAGCCTGATCGGTCAGCAGGTCAACAATCTTGCCCTTGCCCTCATCGCCCCACTGGGTACCGAGCACCACGACGTTTTTGTTCATTGAATCCATCTCAAAAAATTACAGAAAAACACTCAGCGCGGCACTACTTGCCAGTCGCCATCTTTGAACACCAACTCGCGTGTGCAAGCCGGCACCTGGGTATCGCCCGGTAGGGCAAAAACTATCTGTTCGCCACTGGCGCGCAGTGCCTGTACTTTGTGCCAGAGATCCGGGTTCTTGCTGTTTGGTGCAAGAATGGCGGAGCCTGCTTCGCAGTCTGGCAGCAGGGCCAGCAGGGCTTTCAGGTCAATGCTGAACCCGGTTGCCGGGCGCGCCCGGCCAAAGACACGGCCAATATCGTCATAGCGCCCGCCCGAGGCCAGCGCCCGGTCGCAATCGCTGGACAGGGCAGAGAACACCGCGCCGGTGTGGTAGTGATAGCCGCGCAATTCGGCCAGATCAAAATACAGTGCAACGCCGGGAAAGCGAGCCTGGACATCGGCTGCCAGCTGGTCGACGGCTTCAATGGCGGCCACGGCGCGCGGATAGGCCTTGAGGGCTTCGCGACCGCGCGCCAGAATGCTGGCGTCCCCGTGCAATTCCGCGAGCACAGCCAGCGCCTGCTTGATGCTGTCGTCTAACGGAAGCTCTGCCAGCAGTGCCTGCAGCTCTGCGGCGGCCTTGCGTTGCAGGATGGAGAAGTAGCGCTGTTCAGTGGCCTCATCGAGGCCGGATACCACGGCGGCGTAAATACCAACGTGGCCCAGATCCAGGGTCAGGTTCTGGACGCCGGCAACGGTCAGTGTCTGCAGCATCAGGCTGATGATTTCCAGATCACTGTCGGTGCTGGCGTCACCGTAGAGCTCGGCTCCCAGTTGAATGGGGGAGCGGGAGGCCAGCGGTGATTTTGGTCGGGTATGCAGTACGCTGCCCGCATAACAGAGCCGGGTTACACCGTCGCGACCGAGGCTGTGGGCGTCGATACGCGCCGCCTGCGGTGTGATGTCGGCGCGCAGGCCCATCATGCGGCCAGTGAGTTGATCGGTTACCCTGAAGGTTTGCAGATCAATGTCGCTGCCAAGGCCCACCAGCAGTGATTCGGTGTATTCCAGTAAGGGTGGGATGACCAGTTCGTAGCCCCAGCTCTGGTAGAGATCCAGCAGTTGGCGTCGCAGATGCTCAACCTTGGCCGCATCTTTTGGCAGCAGTTCCTCTACCCCGTCGGGCAGCAACCAGCGGTCGGCTATGGTCATAGGGATTCCGTTTTACTCTATCGTACCCAATACAGCAGGGCCAGACCGGACAGCATGCTGACCAGCCCCACTATGCGAATCTGTTTGTCGTCGGTGCGGGCAATGTTGAGCACGACCGCGCGCCATTGGCCCGGGCTGATGAAGGGCATGAGGCCCTCTATAACCAGTACCAGACTGAAGGCAATTGCCAGCTCCTGCCACATGCTTTCGTTCCACACAAACACAAAAAAACCGCGCAGCCCTTCACCGTAAAACGGTAAGCACTGCCCGGTTGCGCGATTGTAACATGATCCGGCGCCGATGTTAGCGCTTGCTGTTGACGCCTTCGTTCAGATATTTGAAGAATTCACCCTCTGAATCTACCACCAGGATGTCATCCTTGCCTTTGAAGGAATCCCTGTAGGCCGCCAGACTGCGCATGAAGTTGTAAAACTCCGGGTCGCGTGAGTAGGCCTGGGCGTAAATTTCGGCAGCGCGGGCGTCGCCGTCACCGCGAATGCGCTCGGCATCTCGGTAGGCATTGGCCTCGATCACCGTGCGCTCGCGGTCGGCAGCGGCGCGGATGAATTCTGCCTGCTCGCGACCGGTGGAGCGGTGCTCGCGGGCTTCACGTTCGCGTTCGGACTTCATCCGGTCGAAGACCGACTGGCTGACCTGCTCTGGTAGATCGATACGCTTGACCCGGATATCCACCACTTCGATACCGAATTCGGTAGTGGCGATCTGGTTCAGTTTATGGGTCAGTTCCACCATCAGCAGGTCCCGCTCGCCGGATACCACTTCGTGAACCGTGCGCTCACCAAACTGGTTGCGCAGTCCGTCATTGATACGCTGGGCCAGCAGCCGGTGGGCCCGGGCCTCTTCGCCGTTGGTGGCGGTGTAAAACTTGAAGGTGTCGATAACCCGCCATTTGGCGTAGAAATCCACGTCCAGCGGTTTCTTCTCAACGGTGAGGAAGCGCTCGGGCTGGGAGTCCAGGGTGAGAATGCGGCGATCAAATTTGCGCACCACGTGCATCAATGGAACCTTGAAGTGCAGGCCCTTCTCGATATCTGGCACTGCCACTTCACCGAACTTCAGCAGTACACCGCGCTCGGTTTCCTTGATCACGTAGAGGGTCTGGAAGCCAAGCATGACGGCGAGGCCAACCAGTATCAGTATGCCTAATCCACGGTTATTCATGATCAACGGCCCTCCCGACGACGTGACTGGGTTTCGCGGCGCAGCTGATCGACCACGCGGTTGGTCAGCTCCTCAATATCGATATTGTCGATGCTGCCGCTACCGCTGCCGCCGTTGCGATTAGCTATGCGATCCAGGGGCAGGTAAAGCATGTTGTTGCCGCCTTTGACGTCAACCATCACTTTGGTGCTGTTGCTGTAGACGTCTTGCATGGCATCGATGTAGAGGCGGCGGCGGGTAACTTCCGGCGCCTTCTTGTATTCCGTCAGCAGCTTGGTAAAGCGTGCGGCCTCACCCTCAGCGCGAGCGGTCACCTGATCGCGATAGGCGTTGGCCTCCTCCAGCTGACGCTGAGCGGCACCGCGCGCTTCCGGGATGATGGTGTTGGCGTAGGCTTCAGCTTCGTTTTTCAATCGTGATTTGTCTTCCTTGTCACGGGTTAAGTAGTCAAAGGCGTCCATCACCAGGGCCGGTGCTCGGGATTCCTTGATGTTTACCTCCGATACCAGAATGCCGGTCTCGTAGTTGTCGAGATAGTTCTGAAGACGCTGCTTCACATCGACGGCCATTTTTTCCCGGCCGGCGGTAATGACGTCATCCATGGACGAACCACCCACCACGTGGCGCAGTGCGCTTTCCATGGCCTGTTCAAGGCTGTGCTCGGGGTTGCGCACTTTCAGCAGGAAGTGTGCGGGGTCCGATACGGTGTACTGTACCGACATGGGTACATCGACGATGTTCTCGTCTTCGGTCAGCATCGACGCGCGGTGTTCAGCCTGGCGAACCTTGGTGACGTTGACCTTTTCCACTATGTCGATCAGCGGGGGGCTCCAGTGCAAGCCGGCCGAATGGGTGGTGTGGTAAACGCCAAGGCGCAGCACCACAGCCTTTTCCTGTTCATCGACTTGATAGAAACCAAATACCGCCCAGATGAAAGCAGCGATTGCCAGGATGGCACCGGCTGAACCCGTGCTAAAGCCGGAGCCCTGGCCTCCAGATCCGCCACTGCCGCCGCCAAAGATGCCGCCGAGCTGTTCTTTGAATTTCTTCAGAGCCTCGTCGAGGTCTGGTGGCCCCTGATTGTTGCCACCCCACGGGTCGTTATTTTTACCACCCGGTTCATTCCAGGCCATGCCCTTCTCCTAAACAATCTAAAATGTCGTCACCAAAAAGCGCTTCGAAGTCTATCAAACTTTGCTGGGGTGGTCGTACCTCAGCGCGGTTGCAGATTTTCCAGCTTTTCTCCTTCCTGGGCGAGTACTCGCATCAGGTCGGCTTTTGGCATGCGTATGTGCAGGGTGCTGCCCTGCTCGTTGTATTCTTCTTCCTGTACCCCGCCGAGTGCGAACAGGCGCGAGCGTAGACGCGATTTTTCCGGGGCCAAAACCACATCGGTATCGACCACGTCGCCGGCGAGCAGTTCGCTCAGGGCTTCCATCAATAGCTCCAGGCCCTTGCCCCGGCGCGCAGACAGCCACACCCGGTAAGGTCTGCCCTGCTCATCGCGGTCTATACGCGGCGCCTGCCCAATCAGGTCAATTTTATTGTAAACCTCGAGCATGGGCAGTTCGTCGGCACCAATTTCTGCCAACACGGCATGCACCTGCCGGCAGTGGTCATCGCGTTCTTCGTCGGCGCAGTCGATGACGTGCACCAGCAAATCTGAACTCACGGCCTCTTCCAGTGTGGCCCGAAAGGCTTCGACCAGTTTGTGTGGCAGGTGGCGAATAAAACCAACTGTGTCAGCCAGCACCACGGGCCCCACGTCTGCCACCTGCAGGCGGCGCAGGGTGGGGTCGAGGGTAGCAAATAGCTGATCGGCTGCGTAGACGCGCGCTTCGGTCAGGGAGTTGAACAGTGTCGATTTGCCCGCGTTGGTGTAGCCCACAAAAGACAGTGTGGGAATTTCGGCTCGCTTGCGGGCGCGCCGCGACTGATCGCGCTGCTTGCGCACTTTCTCCAGTCTCGCTTGGATGCTTTTGATGCGTGCACGCAGCAGGCGACGGTCACTTTCCAGCTGGGTTTCACCGGGGCCGCGCAGGCCGATGCCGCCCTTCTGGCGTTCAAGGTGAGTCCAGCCTCGAATCAGGCGGGTGGACATGTGTTCGAGCTGCGCCAGCTCCACCTGCAATTTACCTTCGTGGGTGCGCGCACGCTGGGCAAAGATATCCAGAATCAGGCCGGTGCGATCGAGCACCCGGCACTGCAGCACCTTTTCCAGGTTTCGTTCCTGACTGGGAGACAGGGAGTGGTTGAATAGCACCAGCTCGGCCTCGTGTTCCACCACAACCTGCCGGATCTCTTCCAGCTTGCCAGACCCGACAAAGGTTTTGGCGTGAGGCATGGGGCGCTGGCCGCGCATGAAATAGACGGGTTCGCCGCCGGCCGAAGTGACCAGCTGCATGAATTCGTCCGGATCTTCGCGCTCGGTTAGCCCATTGAATTCAATGTGCACCAGTACTGCGCGTTCACCGGTATCGGGGCGCTCAAATAGCAAGGGGTTCTCCCACAGCACAGCCGCCAGCTGCCCAACGGCGCCAGCGGCTGATAAAGGAGTTCAGCAATGTACAGTCAGAACCAAAGAAAGCAGGTGCCTCAGCTCTCATCGTCTTCCGGCGGGTGCTGCATTGGCAGCCGGACGACGCGCGAGGGCACGACGGTGGAAATGGCGTGCTTGTACACCATTTGGCTGACCGTGTTCTTAAGCAGCACGACAAACTGGTCGAAAGACTCGATCTGTCCTTGAAGCTTGATGCCGTTTACCAGGTAAATGGATACCGGTACTCGTTCCTTACGCAGAATATTAAGGTAAGGGTCTTGTAAGCTATGCCCTTTTGACATGGTGTAGCCTCCTTGAGTGGCCATTGGCCAGAATAAGCGACAGACGGTGGCATGTCCGAATGGAGACCTAAAAAGCAGTTCTCGGACGCCTACGCCTCCCGCAAGCTGAATCAAATAAGACCCGGGTTACGGAATTACTTGAAGTTTAAGGGCTAGTATAGCCCATCCACTGGAAAATCAACATCGCTGAGCTTCTCAAAAAGCGCCGGCAACAAGCTTTCTTCGGCATCTTTCCACAGCAGCCAGTGCAGCGCCGGCCACTTGCGCAGCCAGGTGAACTGGCGCTTGGCAAGTTGGCGGGTGGCCGCCAGCGCTTTGGTCTGCATGTCGCTTTCGCTTATCTCACCGCTGAGATATTCCCAGACTTGCCGATATCCGACAGCGCGAATGGCCGGAAGGTTCCGGTCGAGATCGCCGCGCTGATAAAGCTGCCGAACCTCGTCGACAAAGCCGCTGGCAAACATGGTGGTCAGGCGCTGCTCGATGCGCTGGTGCAATAGGGTCCGCTCCGCAGGTGCCACCGCTAGCTGCAATAGCCGGTAAGGGAGCGCTTGCTCAGCCTGCTGGCGCCGCCAGTGACTGAGGGGGCGCCCGGTGCTGCGGTATACCTCCAGCGCCCGGCAGATGCGTTGCGAGTGATTGGGGTGGAGGTTGGCGGCAGTCTCCGGGTCGCATTGTGTCAGCTCGGCGTGCAGCGCGGGCCAGCCGCTTGTCTTTGCTTGTCGTTCGATGCTTGCGCGGATTGTCGGCTCGATGGGTGGCAGTTCTACCAGTCCGTCCAGCAAGGCCTTGAAATACAGCATGGTGCCACCCACCAGCAGGGGCACCTTGCCCTGTGCGGTGATATCGGCCATCGCTGCCAGCGCATCGCGACGAAAGTCAGCCGCTGTGTAAGGGTTGGCGGGGTCGCGGATGTCTACCAAGCGATGGGGGTAGCGTTGCAGTTCCTGCGCGGTGGGTTTGGCGCTGCCGATATTCAGGCCCCGGTATACCAGGGCAGAATCCACGCTGATGATCTCCGCGTTGAGGTGGTCACACAATTCAAACGCCAGCCGGGTTTTGCCGGAGGCGGTGGGGCCCATCAAGAAAATGGCTGGGGGTAAATCCTCAGCGGCCACGTAGAAACCATTTGTCGAGTTCGGGCAGTGATACCTGCACCCAAGTTGGTCGGCCGTGATTGCATTGGCCGCTGCGTTCGGTCGCTTCCATGTCCCGCAGCAGGGCGTTCATTTCCGGGATGGTGAGTTTGCGGTTAGCGCGTACCGAGCCATGACAGGCCATGGTGGCCAGGATTTCATCGATATGGGCTAGCATCCGATCAGAGCTACCGTATTCCATGAAATCGGCGAGCACGTCGCGAACCAATTGATCCACGTCGCTGTTAGCCAACATCACAGGCAATTCGCGCACGACCAGTGCCTCTTCCCCGGCCCGCTCCACGCGCATGCCCAGCTGGCCGAACATTTCGCTGGACTGTTCGGCACAGGCCGCTTCGCGCTCGCTGACGGCAAGGGTCATCGGGACCAGTAGTGGCTGGCTGCGAATGGCCTGATTGTCGCGCGCGGTTTTCATTCGCTCGTAAGTAATGCGCTCGTGGGCGGCGTGGATATCCACCATGACTAAGCCGTGCTCGTTTTCCGCAAGAATATAGACGCCCTTGAGTTGAGCGAGCGCGTAACCCAGCGGCGGTATTTGTTCGTCCTCGGCCGGCGGTGCCATCGCTTGGCTGGTTACTGTGGCTGGCATTGCGGTCGGAGCGCGCGATTGCAATGCGGTATAACCTTGTAGCTGTTCGCGAACATCGCTTTCGCTGACTCTGTTTTCGTATTGCGATGGCCGAAAGCTAATAGGAGCCTGCTGCGGTGCGATCTCTGCCGGTTGTTGCTGGGTTTCCAGGCGCGCGTTGTTGACCTGATCTTCTGGCCGCACCTCGGCCAGCAGGCGATGCAAGTTCCGGAAGATAAAGTCGTGCACGGTGCGGCCATCGCGGAAGCGAACCTCATGCTTGGTGGGATGCACATTGACGTCGACGATCGAAGGGTCGAGTTCCAGATACAGAACGAACGCTGGATGGCGACCGTGGAACAGTACATCCCGATAGGCTTGCCGTACCGCGTGGGCGATCAGCTTGTCCTTGATCATGCGGCCGTTGACGAAAAAGTGCTGCATGTCGGCCTGGCTGCGAGAAAAAGTGGGCAGCGCCACCCAGCCCCACAGCTTCAGGCCAGCCGCTTCGGTTTCGATATGGAGAGCATTTTCCAGAAAGGCCGGGCCGCATACCCGGCTCAGCCGCCGTTCCTGCTCCAGTTGATTGGTAGCCGCTGGCAGACTGTGCACGACACGGCTGTTATGGCGCAGGTTGAACGCCACGTCGTAGCGGCTCAAGGCCAATCGCTTGACCACTTCTTCAAGATGGCCGAATTCGGTTTTTTCGGTGCGCAGAAATTTGCGACGGGCGGGTGTGTTAAAAAACAGGTCGCGCATTTCCACAGTGGTGCCGCGGGGGTGGGGTGCGGGCTTCACGGTGGCCTGCATTTCGCGACCTTCACAGCTTACCTGCCAGCCGGAGCTGGATTCGTCGGTGGCCGAGGTCAGGGTTAGTCGGGCAACCGAGCTGATACTGGCCAAGGCCTCGCCGCGAAAACCAAGGCTGAGAACCTTTTCTAGGTCTTCCAGGTCGCGGATTTTGCTGGTGGCATGGCGGCTCATAGCCAGGGGCAGGTCGTCTTTGTCGATGCCGCCGCCATTATCGCGGATACGGATCAGCTTTACGCCGCCGGCCTCCACCTCCAGATCAATACGACTGGCGCCGGCGTCCAGACTGTTTTCCAGAAGTTCCTTGACGACGGAGGCGGGGCGTTCGACCACCTCCCCGGCAGCGATCTGGTTGGCGAGCCGGGGGTTGAGCAATTGAATTCGGGGCATTAGAACAGTATCAGGATTCGGGAATTTTCAGTGTCTGGCCCACCCGTATCTGGGTGTGGGCGAGTTTGTTTTCACGCTGCAGCTGCGTCACGGTGACATCGAAACGGGCAGCAATCTCTGACAGTGTATCACCACTGCTGATTGTGTACTCCCGGGGTTTAATCTCGCCGCGCTTGAGGGCCGCCAGGTAGGTGTCGGGCGGTGGGCTGCGCTTGAAGTGGTTGTCGATGCCGTTGAAGATGGCCCGCGCCATTTTTGCCCGATACCAGTTGGTTGCCAGATTCTTGGCTTCGCCGGGGTTGGAGATAAACCCGGTTTCCACCAAGATGGAGGGGATATCAGGGGATTTCAGCACAGCGAAGGCGGCTTGTTCCACCCGGCGGCTGTGCAGTTTTGACATCTGCCCCATCTCGCTCAAAACATTGCTGCCAATTCTTAGACTGGCGTCCAGGCTGGCGGTCATGGACAGGTCGGTCAGTACACCGGCGAGAATGTCGTCTTTATCTGACAGGCTTACCCCGCCCACCAAGTCTGAATCATTCTCCGTTCTCGCCAGAAAAGCCGCCGAGGCGCTGGTGGCGCCGCGCTGGGATAGGGCGTAGACCGAGCTGCCTGACGCTTTGGCGTTGGTAAACGCGTCAGCATGCACGGAGACAAACAGGTCTGCCTGCATTTTCCGAGCGATATCCCGGCGTTGGCGCAGGCCGACATAGTAGTCGCCGGTGCGCACGAGCTCGGCCTTGTAACCCTTGGTGGTGTTGAACAGCCGTTGTAATTCCTTGGCGATCTCCAGTACCACATGTTTTTCATAGAGACGACCGGGGCCAATAGCGCCGGGATCTTCACCGCCGTGGCCGGCGTCGATGGCTATCACGACGGGGCGCCGGTCGCTGGTGATGTCCACCGCTTTTTTAACGGTTCGGGCCTGCTTTTCCTTTTCGTGAAAGTCGATTACCAGACGATCGTGCAGTTCGCCGCTGGCTTTGAGCATGAAGCTGCGCACTTTGACCTGCTGGCTCAGGTCGAACACCACGCGTAGGTCGCCCCCATTGCGCACGCCGTGCCGCATTCGGCTCACTGGGGTGTCCTGGAAGTCGAGGTTGGATGGCAGCTTTTTCAGGTTGGTCTTCTGGATGTCGACCACCAGACGCTCTGGATCGTTAAGCTGAAATACCTGGTAGTCGGCCGGGCGGCTTAAATCGAAAACGACTCGGGTGTGATCGGGGGCTCGCCATAAGCGCACGTCGCGTACGTCGGCAGCAAAGCTCGCCGCACTCATGACAAATGCAATGAAGAGAACCAGCAGGCTATACGTTTTTTTCATTATCTCTCGTCTGCCTGATAGCGTTGAGCAATGCGCTCACCGAGTGCCGATGCTGATTCAATCTGCAGGGTGCGTGCGCTGCCATCGGTTTCAATCCTAACCCGTATGTCGGGGGTAGGCAAAACTCCGACGCCACGTTCTGGCCACTCGATCAGGCAAATGCTGTGGTTGCCAATATAATCGCGAATTCCCATATATTCGAGTTCTTCCGGATCGCCCAATCGGTAAAGGTCAAAATGATAGATAAGACCCGCCGACAACTCGTAAGGTTCCACCAGTGTGTAGGTTGGACTTTTAACCGCTCCTGAATAGCGAAAAGCGCGGAGGAAACCGCGACAAAACGTGGTTTTGCCCGCGCCAAGGTCGCCCTCAAGAAATAACACGGTGCCTGGCTGGGCCGCATGGCCAAGGCGCTCGCCGGCGGCGACAGTGGCGGCTTCATTAGCAAGATACTGCATCACGGATTCAGCACATTCCTTAGGTGATCGATAACGTCGCTGGCCAGCAGGCCGCGCTCTCCGTTTTGTGCCGCAAGGTCGGCGGCAGCACCATGGGCGCAGGCTGCAAGACAAGTTGCCTCGCCTGGGCTTAGCTGTTGGGCCAGCAGCGCGCCTATTACGCCGCTGAGCACATCGCCCATACCGCCGCTGGCCATGCCCGGGTTGCCGTAGTTGCACACAGCAATGCCCTGGCTGTCGGCGATGACCGTGCCGGCACCCTTCAGCAGCACGGTGGCGCCGGTTTGCAGGTGCAGATCTTGCGCCGCTGCAAAGCGGTCGCGTTGAACTGTAGTGCTGGCTACATCAAGCAGCCGTCCGGCTTCGCCCGGATGTGGCGTGATCACGGTAGGCGCATTGCGCGCCAGCGTCGGTTTGGGTCCGAGCAGGTTGAGTGCATCGGCGTCGAGCACGATTGGCTTCTTAAAAGTCAGAGTGCGCGTGAGGAGCATGCGCCCCCAATCATTCTGGCCGAGGCCGGGGCCAATAACGACCACGCTGGCTCTGGCCAGCAACGGCTCGAGCTGTGCTGGCGCTTCAACCGCGTGCACCATGACTTCCGGCCGGTTCGCCAGCAGGGCGGTGGTGTGTTCGCCGCGTGTTGCGCAGCTGATCAAGCCGGCTCCACAGCGCGCTGCCGCTGCGGCGGCCAACATAATCGCACCGCCCATACCGTGGTCCCCCCCAACAATCAACACATGGCCAAAATGTCCTTTGTGAGCGCTGCGGGCACGGGCGGGCAACGCGCTGAGACAATCGTCCAGTCGTAAATGTCGGGCAGCCGGGACCTGATTTTGGTAGGCAGCCGAGGGAGCTTCCAGATCGCTGAAGTACAAATGGCCAACGCAGTCGGCGGCGGCGCCGGTAAACAGGCCTCGTTTTAGGCCGATAAAGCACACGGTCACGCTGGCGTGTACCGCGTCGCCGAGAATCTGACCGCTATCGGAGCACAAGCCTGAGGGCACATCCACAGCGAGCACAGGCAGCCCACTGCGATTAATGGCGCCAATGGCGTCGGCGAAGCGCGGTCGCACCTCGCCCTGGAGACCGGTGCCTAGCAGACCGTCTACGATGACCCCCTTGGTTGGTTGCTCGCCCTGCCAGGCTTTCACGCTAACCCCAGCGGCGATGGCGCGTTCACGCGCGGCGAGCGCGTCTCCGCGCTGGGGAACGTCGCCAACCTGCCACAGCTGCACCTTGTAATCGCGCTCGATGGCCAGTGCCGCCAGCAGGTAGGCATCGCCGGCATTGTTGCCCTTGCCGCAAAACACCTGCAGCTCTCGGCAATCGGGCCATTGAATTTCCAATGTTGAAAGCAGGGCGCGGCTGGCTTTGAGCATCAACTGAATGCCTGGGACGCCGTGCTGTTCAATAACGCAGGCATCGAGGGCGCGGACTTGCTCGGCGGTATAGAGCGTGGTGGGAAGATTGTCGCTGCAACGAAGCATGAACACTCTCGATCTGGCAGAATGGCGCTATCTTAACGCATGCGCTATTGCCGCCACGAGCCCCATGTCTACTATTCCTCAAACAGATCTGACTCATCTGGCTGGTGCGATCCGTCGCTGGGGTGAAGAGCTGGGTTTCCAGCAAGTGGGCATCACCGATGCGGACATCGGTGTGCATGCCCAGCGGCTGAAGCAGTGGCTGGCAAAGGATTATCACGGCGAGATGACTTATATGGCGGAGCGCGCCGGGTTGCGTGAGGAGCCGGCTGCGCTGGTGCCGGACACGCTGCGGGTGATCAGCTTCCGAATGGATTACTTCCCCGATGAGCCCAATACCGGAGATCTGCTGGATCAGCCTGAGAAAGCATATATCTCCCGCTACGCCCTGGGCCGTGACTACCACAAGCTGATTCGCAAGCGACTGGCGACAATTGCCGAGCGGATAAAATCGCATGGCGGTGAGCATAGCCGCGCCTTTGTCGATAGCGCGCCGGTGTTGGAGCGGGGATTTGCAGAAAAAGCAGGGTTGGGCTGGATCGGCAAAAACAGCATGCTCATCAATCCGAAGGCGGGTTCCTGGTTTTTTCTCGGGGAAATCTACACCGATCTGCCATTGCCAGTCGATCAGCCGCAGTCGAGCCTGCACTGTGGTACCTGCACGTCCTGTCTTACGGACTGCCCTACCGGTGCCATTGTGGCGCCTTTCCAGGTAGATGCCAGGCGCTGTATTTCTTATCTGACCATTGAGCTCAAAGGTGCAATTCCGGAAGAACTGCGGCCGTTGATGGGTAACCGGGTGTTCGGATGTGACGATTGCCAGCTGGTGTGCCCGTGGAACAAGTTTTCACAACCCACGATAGAGTCAGACTTCAAACCGCGCCATCAATTGGATAGCGCAGACCTGCTGTCATTGTTCCAGTGGAGTGAAGCAGATTTTGATCGCAATACTCAGGGGTCGGCGATCCGCCGGATCGGCTACCAGCGCTGGCTTCGAAACTTGGCGGTGGCGCTGGGCAACGCGCCGAGAAATCCGGCGATTATTGCAGCGTTGCAGGCGCGTCTACCGCAGGTAGATGCCATGGTGGAGGCGCATATTCGTTGGGCTCTGGCACGGCAGCGCGAAGGCTGAGGGTGTAGTAAGCTTGGCTAATCGACAGCAGATAGCGTGGTTCAGGATGACCCCAAGTAACCCCCTCACTATTCAGCCAGTTCACTGTCGCGTCCAATGTTTCCGTGCGGCGCATCTGCGCGGTTTTACTTTGCTGGAAATGTTGGTGGTGTTGGCGGTTGTTGCCATTCTGGCAACGCTGGCGGTGCCCGCCTCGGGTTACCGCACTATCCAGAAACAGGTGGTGGAATCAGTCGAGCTGGTCGATGTCTACAAGCTGCCACTGGAAGCCAGCTTACGTGCATCGGGCAAGTTTGCGCCAAATAACAAAGCGGCGGGTATGCCCGAAGCAGACAAGATTATTGGTAACTATCTGCAATCGGTTACGGTAAAAAGCGGAGCGATGCATTTGACCTTCGGTCGCAAGTTTCCCGAGTCCCAGCACGGCAAAGTGCTGAGTATCAGGCCGGTTTACGTGGAGGACTCACTCGCAAGCCCAGTGTCGTGGATTTGCGGCTACGATGAAGTGCCCGCGGGAATGATAGCGGCCGGCGAAAACCGCACCGATCTGGATATCAAGTATCTGCCGCTGCGCTGCCGTTAGTCGCATAGCGGGTATCGTAAGACGCGCATAGCGAGGTCGGGAAGGAAAGTTAAGGGCAGGGCCTAACGGCTTGTGTCCGAAATGGAGCGTGATACTTTCTGCAGCTGGCGCGATACCTGGCGCAAATCCTGCTGATACCGAGTGCTGCATTCCTGCCAGGTGTCCAGACGCAATCGCGCACCTTGGTCGCTGGGGTCAAAACGGGGTTCGTCACCACATGCCTGATGCATTTGTGACAGTAGCGCGCCCTGCACCCGCTCGAGACGCTCGAGCTCCGCGTGGCTTTCTGTTCGGTACTCAATCAGGTCTTTTTCTCGGTTGTCAGCCCAATTCATTGCGCAGCGCAGATCTCGGATCTGTCTGATATTGTTTTCTTGGCGTTGAAATTGTTCTAGCTTCTGCCGGTTGCGGTAGCTGTCATCGCGGTATGGGTGGCGGTTGTAGCGCTGTTGATTGCGCAGCGCATCCTGGGTTTGTTTTTCTAGGGCACTGAGGCGCCGCTGCCAGCGTTTCTGGTTGCGGTTAAGCTCTTTCATAAAGCGGTCGGGTTGGCCGCTGTAGTCAATTTTATTGGGTAGCTCGATGTCGCCGCAAAACTGAATGCTACCTATTTTAGTGAGGGGAGTCATACCGTCATTGGCTCCCTCCAGCGTGATATTTTCTACCGCGGCGTCATCAACTTTCTCAGTCGGTGGAAATTGACTGAATGTCACGTTGCCGTCTTCGTCGACGATTTTATAGAGTTCCGCCTGCGGGGAGAGCGCCATACTCGCCAACATTAGGGCTGCTGCCAGCTGATAACCTATTCTCTTCTGCTTTTTCAAAATCGCTACCCGATTGTCGGCCTCACTTTCCGTCGCCCCAACTTCTGCGCTCAGGCCCTTAATGAAAGTCTACAATACAGCATCGTTAGCTCAAGCAAAAACTACGCCGAGCCCAGGTATTGAGTGTCCAGAGGATTATCTCTAAAAACAGAGCGTACGCTATCTCTGAGGCGGCCACCCGGGTGGTCTGCTCTGCGCTTCTGGGATGACTGCGGGTTTGCCGGGTTGTCGCACGAAAATTTGCTTTAATGCAGGGCTCGGCTACCAGCTATTCGCAGAGTATCTTCAAAAGGGTCGCGACGCTGTATAGATGCGACCAAAGGGGGCGCACGAGCGTTTCTGAGTTGGGCGTTCTGCCGCCGCATTTACTGTTAGCCATGTCATCTATTTCTACCGCTAATAAGACGACTTAAGTCATCGCGCGATGACACCATGACGCCTAGTAGCTGGCTCAAGTGAGTTGCGTTTTGGCTTAGCGGTAACTCGGTGACGATCGCGGCGTACTCGCAATCAAAGTGATGTGCGCAGGCGTAGGTGTCGACCACAGTCATTATGTCGACGCAGTTTCCAGAGGCGACACATTGGGCAGCGATAACAGAATCTGAGCGATCTAACATCAGGTGCCAATGTTTGCATGAGCGGTAAGCCGAAATGGCGCCAATGCTTAGAAGCTGTTCTATATTTCGCGCAACTTGTTGTCTGTAAGCCTGTTGTGCGGCAGTGCTGCTCCGGGGCACGGGCAGGCTATGCTGCTTTAATGTTCCCCAGTGTTCGATCACAGCATCGGTAGTGCTTCTGATTGAAGCTGACCAGAAGTTTGTCCATTTAAAGCGACTCCCTGGGTTGAGATTAAGCACATAGAGGCTCGCATAAAAGTTGTGCTGGGCTTCATCGAATATTTTCTGTAGGAATCCTTCGTGGCAGAGTTTTCGTATATCGTCGATGGAGTCAAAAGTCGATATGTGCGGAATTAGTTCGTCGCAGCATACGCGAACAGCGTGCTGGATGCAGGAGTTAGCGAGCGACGTATAGCTGCCGTGAAATCCATTAATCATTGCGGTAGATGTATAAAATAACGAGCTTAGTAAGCCGTACTTGTCTGGATGATGGCTGATTGGAGTTCTTATTATTGCGGGCCTTTCTTGGAGTGCTGATTGATTCGCATTTGTCATAATGCCACCCGTGCCTTGCAGCTTCTTTTATAAGAGGAGCTGTGCGTTGTAGTTTAAATGGAAAAATTTATAGAGTCGTTTCGAGGAAGTATTCTGTGTCTTTTTCGATCGAAATATTGCCGCATTGAACTTCGATAATCGTAAGTAATGCTTTTCCTGGATTCTGAATGCTATGCCAATCCGCGAAATTTATGCTGACGGATTCGGCTTCTTGCACAAGAAATGTTCTATCGCCCAAAGTTACACTGGCGACTCCCGATACAACCACAAGCCGCTCTCTTCGGTGAAGGTGTCTATGTAGTTGTATTTTTTTTCCAGGGTCTAGTGACACACTATTGATGCAATATTTTTTGCTTTCAAAAAACTGAGCGCAGTTTATGCCGCGTTCTGGAAGCTTCGCTCTGTTCATTTCTAAGGCCTCTTTGCCGTTGTGACGCAAGCGTTCTTTGCGCTTGATCTCCCTGAGTTTTTCTCTGTTGAAATTTCGTAGCTCTTCATTTAGCGATGAGTAATACTCGATCATCCTTGCCCTTTCAGATGGCTTAGGGGTTGCCGGTTGGAACGGCGGTAGAATAGCCATCGGTACGTCTCCAGTTGTCCTTTTGTCTCTACTTTTAAAATAGGTCAGGCGCGGCACGAGCGTTAACCGAGTTGACGACTATTGCGAGAAAAATTGACCTATTACGGATTGGTCAGCCGTTAAATGGCCGTATGGCGATGTAAAAGTAATTTAATATCAATGGGTTGTGGCGATGTTGGGGGAGGCGGCCTGAGCATTGAGGATTTGGTCGAGGCTTCACCAGGCTTGGCGCAAACGCTGCGGGATGCTGTTGGGCGCTGCGCATTTTTTAGTTGATCAAGGGATCGATGATCGTCGCGTTGTTGGCGGCTTACGGAATTATGGTGTGGATGAATGTTAGGGGTGAGGGCCCTGTTCAAGATTAATTATAAGCCTATCAATTTAGCCACAAGCGCAACATATTAAATATGTTAGTTATCAAAAAGTGTATTCTATATATGTTTTTTTTTCTTCATTGGGCACTGTCAGTGCTCCTTCTAGTTCTTTCACGCATTGTTGTGCTTTTGATAACGAGTAGATGCTTTTCTATTTTCAATTAGATTGCGGTGTGTTGTTTATCGTCCCAAATGATCTTTCTTGGCTGTCTTCTCTGTGTGCGACGGGTTCATGATGTCTGGGCTGACTTTTGTGAATATTACGGATGGTGCTATGCCTTCTTATATAGGAGTTTAGGCGTTTCTAGGTTGTCGGTCTCGTGATTTGCCATAGATCAAGATACGGGAAGATAACGACACTCAGGGGTGGTTTTTGTGCAGTAACGGTACTT